>DVNX01000114.1 GCA_018714045.1 Candidatus Ornithoclostridium faecavium | reverse complement strand
CGCTTTAAACCTTGTTCGTATTATTCTGGTCTGGTATACCTTATTCAAATAAATACAAAGCTCTCCGCGGCGCGGATTTTACGCGTTTTTTGACGACGCTTATTTATAATGCGTATACGTTTTTTATTTGCTCTGCGGGTACTGTTGGAGAATTATTTCCTGCGACGAAATCCTGTTATTAAGAGAGGTCCCGCCTGTCTTATAATACGGTATAATAATGCCGCGCCGAAAGGGAGAAGCGGCGCGGCGGGGAGAAATGCCGCTTGTCGCGGCAAGAGGGGGTGTAAGCGTTGAGAGAGGGCGCGTTATACTGCGCCTTCGGTTATCATTTTATCCGCAAGAAGCGCGATGAATTCACCGTTGGTCGGCTTGTCGTTGGCGGAATATATCTTTATGCCGAAAAGCTGGTTTATGTTTTCGATCTTGCCTCTGTTCCAGGCGACCTCTATCGCGTGACGTATCGCGCGCTCGACTTTGGACGGAGAGGTATTGAAGTTCTCCGCAATTCCCGGGTACAGTTTTTTCGTTATGCTGTTTATCACTTCGGGGCTGTCTATCGTCATCTTTATGGCTTCGCGCAGGAACTGATATCCCTTTATATGCGCGGGGATGCCCACGGAAATAAATATGTTCGCCAGCTTTTCGTCCAGAGTGTGGCGGGAACGGCGTATCGCCTGTTTGACCTGAGAGTCGTCGTCTCTTACCGCGACGGGGGAGTATTTGACGCGGGTGCATTCAATGAGACGTTCTTTGAGAGCTTTGGGCGATACGGGCTTCAGCATATAATAGTCGGCGCCTGAATTTATCGCTTTTCTTATGAAAGCGTCGCCCGTAAGACCTGAGGTCATTATAAATACGGGACGCTTGCGGAGCTTTGAAAAGTCCACGTTGGCGAGTACTCCGTAACCGTCCAGGTTTGGCATTACGATATCGAGGGCGACCGCGTCGGGAGAGAGAGTCTCTATCTTTGCTATCGCGTCCAGACCGTCCCTTGCCGTAGCTATCACTTCGACGTCGGGGTCGTCTTTTAAACCGTTTGCGAGTGCCTGCGAGCACGCGCTTTCGTCGTCTGCTATCAAAAGTCTTATTTTCTGCATTTCGTTACCTCCGTTTTCTGACAAAATCCATTTTATTGCAAAAGATTTTCGCTATCAATGAAAATTCTGCCTCAAAAAGCACGATTTTGACCTATTATTCGCAATGTTATCACAAAAGTAATTTTATTAAATTAGTATTGTATTTCATTTGTGATATCGTAGGCGGCGTGATAGAATATACGTATGGAATTTTGTGAAAAATTGAAATTGCTGAGAGAAGAGGAAGGACTTTCTCAATCCGCGCTTGCAAAAGCTCTCGGCGTTTCCCAGTCTGCAGTCGCGCAGTGGGAAGCGGGCACACGCAAGCCTACGGCGCAGGCGGTCGTCGCGATAGCGCGTATGTTCGACACGTCGGCAGATTTTATACTCGGTCTTGTGGACGAGAAGCTGAGGCTCGTTCCTTACTATAAGGGACTTGACGAAAAAGAACAGACTTTTATGCAGGCGTATTCTCAGCTGTCGGTTGAAAAGAAGAATGCGGTCGGGGAGATAGTAAGGCTGTTTTTATCTGAATGAACGTCTACATGGCAGATAAAATTCGTTGAGACGGCGGAAAGAGTCGCTTTTGAGCGGCAGAACCAAGGGAAACGCGTTGAAAATACCCGCATTGCATACGATTGACTAAGACTTGCTGCGGTGTTATAATTTTTTTATGCGAAAGAACACGGGCGCGGCGTTGAAGCCGGTAAGAAACAGGATATGGGAACTGGATTTTTTAAGGGGCGTATGCGTGCTTCTTATGATATTCGACCATTTCATGTTCGATATCGGCGACATATTCGGTAAAGAATGGGCGGCTGTACAGGGCACGGATTTCTTTATCGGATTATACGAACGCGCGCTTGTATATTCGGACAGCCCGCTCAGACTGGTGACGCGCGATATCGTCGTATGGATATTCGCTCTGCTTTGCGGCATATCCTGTTCTTTTTCAAGGAGCAATCTCAAACGCGGCATAGAGGTAGCGATATTCGCGCTGTTGATCACGGCGGTAACGACTTTTCTCGAAATGCCGATAAAGTTCGGCATACTGCACATGTTTGCGGTAGCGATACTCCTGTGGGTGCTGATAAACTTTATTTCGGGGAAAGACGCGTGGCGTACCGCAGTTATATGCCTCGCCGTCGGGATAATGATAATTATCGTAAACGAATTCTGCGCCGCGCGTTATGCGATAGACGAGCAGGCGTTCACCGACAACAACGACTGGTATTTTATCGGGGAATGGATGATAGGCAACGAGAGTGGATTTTATTCCGCGGACTATTATCCGATATTCCCGTCGGTCGGCTATATGCTCATAGGAGCGGGCGTCGCGCCGCTGCTGTATCCTAAGAAAAGATCGCTCTTGCCGTGGCTGGGCGAATACAACTGGCACGCGCCTTTCGATTTCTGGGGCAGGATAGCGATATGGGTGTACGTGTTGCACCAGGTCGTGATAGCGGTCATCTTAGCGGCTATAAGCTGGCTTTTCATAACGCCGGGCGACTTTGTGATAATATAGTTTATCGACACGGGTATTAAAAAACCGTGACGAAATATTTGAAATAAAGAGAAGGGCGCGCAGCGCTCTTTTTTCAGGAGGATAATATGGAGTGCAATCACGACTGTTCTTCGTGCTCGTCCGCGAATTGCGGAGAGCGCAAAGAAGAGAAAAAGAAAGAGGGCGCTAAAAACGTAAAGAAAGTCATTGCCGTAGTGAGCGGCAAGGGCGGCGTAGGCAAATCGCTGGTAAGCGCGCTGACCGCGGCGGCGCTGTCTAAAGACGGGGCAAAGGTCGCCGTTCTCGACGCGGACGTCACGGGTCCTTCTATGGGCAAGGTTTTCGGCGTAACGGCTAAAGCTTACGGCAACGGTCAGATGATAGTTCCCGCGATGACTAAGGGCGGTATCAAACTCATATCCGTCAACATGATGCTTGAGCACGAGGACGATCCCGTCATATGGAGAGGTCCGCTTATCGGCGGAATGGTACAGCAGTTCTGGACTGACGTGGACTGGGGCGACGTGGACTATATGGTAGTCGATATGCCTCCTGGCACGGGCGACGTTCCGCTGACCGTATTCCAGAGCCTTAACGTGGACGGCATTATAATCGTAACTTCGCCGCAGGAGCTTGTCTCTATGATAGTCGCTAAAGCTATGAAGATGGCTAAAATGATGGATATCCCCGTTTTGGGCGTGGTCGAAAATATGAGTTATTTCGAATGCGACGGTTGCGGCAAGAGACATTATATCTACGGAGAGTCGAAGGCGGAAGAGGTCTGCGAAAAGTACGGCGTAAAGCTTCTGGCGAGACTTCCTATAAAGCCCGAACTCGCAAAGCTGTGCGACGCGGGAAGAATAGAAGACGCGACTTGCGAAGAGCTAAAGCCCGCAGTCGAAGCGGTAAAGAGCGCAAAGGTGCGTAAACACGAATAATTATTCACGAAATTTATGTTTATTCATTAAAAAATATCCGTCCTAAGGTTTCGCGGACGGATATTTTTATTAAAAAAGGGCTTATTCGGCGCATTTTAACGCGTTTTTTGTAAAATATTCAAATATACGTTAAAAAAATAAAAAAACTCTTTTAATTTATAGTTTATCTATGCTATAATATTTTCAATATTCAAAAATCCGTATATTCGGAAGGAGAGAATTATGAAGAAAATATTGATTTTGACTCTTGCGCTCGTCATAGCGGTCACAGGCTGCTTCCTGGCGGTCGCTTGTACCGACAATTTCGACTATGAAGCGCAGAAGTCGGAATACGCAGCTAAGACTTCTTACAAGGTCGGCGTTATCCAGCTGGCGCCTCACGACGCGCTCGATCAGGCTAACAACGCGTTCTGCGAAGAGCTGACAAAGCTCATCGAAGCGGAAGGCAAGACCGTTACCTTTGAAAAGGGCAACGCGCAGGGCGAAGACGCCAACAACAGTTCGATCATCGACAACTTTATCGCAAAGGACGTCGATCTCATCTATTCCATCGCTACCGCATCTTCCCAGACCGCGGTCAGCAAGGCAAAGGATTATCACATCCCCGTTATTTTCAACGCGGTGACCGACCCCGTAGACGCTAAACTCGTAGACAAGCTGGAAGGACAGTCCAACTACGTTACCGGCGTATCCGATATCAACCCGATCGCTCAGCAGGTAGACCTTATGGTAGAACTCATGGGCGGCAGCGAAGATCTTACGGTCGGCGTGCTTTACGTAAGCAAGGAGACCAACTCCGTAGTCCAGAAAGACGCCGTAAAGGCGGCTTGCGAAGCTAAGGGCATTGCGTTCGTCGACGAATCCATCGACGGCGTAGACAATATCGGCAACGCTCTTACTTCTCTGAAGAGCAAGGGCGCGGATATCGTATATCTGCCTACAGACAACGTTCTCGCGGCAAACGCTTCTGCGGTACATTCCCAGAACATCAATCAGAACGTTAAACTCCCCATCGTATGCGGCGAAGGCGGCATGGCGTCCGCTTGCGGCGTAGCTACTCTCAGCGTAGATTATTCCTATCTCGGAAAACTCGCGGCAGCGCAGGCGTTTGAGATACTTATGGGCAAAAAGACGGCAAGGGATATCCCCGTTGCCAGCCAGACGACCGATTTCACTTACATAGTGAACGAAGAGATCGCTAACGCTATAGGATTCACTATCCCGCAGAGCGTTATCGACAAGGCGCAATAAAAATACATTCCCTCTCCGTCCGTGAGGGCGGGGAGGGGCAGGAAGAAAAATAATGGCAACAGTATTACTTGGAGGCTTGAATCAGGGGCTTTTGTGGGGCGTTATGGCGATCGGCGTCTATATCACCTACAGACTTCTCGATTTTGCCGATTTGACTTGTGAAGGCAGTTTCGCACTCGGCGGAGCTGTGGCGGCGACGCTGATACAGAACAGCGGCTGGCACGGTATCACCGCGTGCTTTATTGCTTTATTGGCAGGTGCGGGATGCGGTCTTGTAACGGCGCTCCTGCATACCAAACTTAAAATAGCTCCTATACTTTCGGGTATCATCACCCTTACGGCTTTGTATTCCGTCACTCTTATCACGATGGACAACAAGGCGGCGATAGGTCTTCTCAACGTTCCCGTGTTCTATACCGTGTTCGGCAATATGATGAGCAGATACAGCATCCTCATCATGGGCGCTATCTGCATCGTAGCCGTTATCGGCGCGTGCTACTGGTTCTTCGGAACGGAGATAGGCAGTGCTATCCGTGCTACGGGCGCGAACGAAAAGATGTGCCGCGCACAGGGTATCAATACCGACAATACTAAGATAATCGGACTGGTTCTTTCCAACGCGCTTATCGCGCTGTCGGGCGCTCTCGTGGCGCAGGAGCAGGGCACGGCGAGCTGGACTACCGGTCAGGGCGCTATCGTCGCGGGTCTCGCGGCGGTCATCATAGGCGAGACGATAATCCCGTCCAACAGCAATTTCGCTATTACGCTGACGGGCGTGGTTATAGGCAGTATCATATACCGTATAATTTACGCGCTTGTCTATTACGTGGGTCTGCCGACCGAATACATAAAGCTGAGCACGGCGGTACTCGTCGTCATCGCGCTTTGTCTGCCTGCGATAAAGACTTTCTTTATAAAGACGGCAAAGAAGACGGACAACTATCTGATAGCGAAATATCCGAAGTATGCCGAATATGCGAAAAAACGCGACGAGAAAAAAGCGGCAAAGAAAGAAGCCGAACGCGCGGCTTTGCTCGCTACCATAAATTCGCTTACCGAACAGCTTAAGACGTGTACAGACGAAAAGACGGTCAGAAGACAACACGCGAAACTTGTCAAGGCTAAAGAAAAATTCGTTGAAAAATACGGTTCAAAGGAACTGGAAGAGGCTGAAGAGTCGCAGGAAGCGTTTTCAGTCGCTCCCGCAGGAGGTGAGGACAAATGAGTATGCTCAGCTTAAAAAACGTGTCCAAAACCTTCAATATAGGCACGGTCAACGAAAAGAAGGCGATAGTTAATCTTTCTCTCGAAGTGGAAGAGGGCGATTTCATCACCGTTATCGGCGGCAACGGCGCCGGCAAATCCACTCTTCTGAACCTTATCGCGGGCGTATATCTTCCCGAAGAAGGCACGATAGAGCTGGACGGCAAGAACGTTACCCGCCTTAAGGAACACAAGCGCGCGAAGTATCTCGGCAGAGTGTTCCAGGATCCGATGACGGGCACGGCGGCTAATATGGAGATACAGGAAAACCTCGCGCTTGCGTACCGTCGCGGAAAGATGAGAGGTCTTTCGTGGGGCGTAACTCACAGAGAAAAGGTCGAATACAAAAGCCAGCTCAAGATACTGGGTCTGGGTCTCGAAGACAGAATGACCGCGAAGGTCGGGCTTCTTTCCGGCGGACAGAGGCAGGCGCTGACCCTTCTCATGGCGACGATGAAAAAGCCCAAGGTATTGCTTCTCGACGAACATACCGCGGCTCTCGACCCCAAGACGGCAGACAAGGTGCTTTCGGTAACAGAAGAGCTGACGAGCATGAACAATCTTACGACGATCATGATAACCCACAACATGAAAGACGCTATCCGTTACGGCAACCGTCTCATCATGATGAACGAAGGCAATATCATATACGACGTAAAGGGAGAAGAGAAGAAAAATCTTACCGTTTCTCAGCTTCTGGAAAAGTTCAAGATAGAAAGCGACAAGATGCTCATGATATGATGAAAAGCCGCGGCGCGCCGCGGCTTTTTTAAGCGGTAATCTTATACGTATGAAGCACGGCTTGAAAAAACGGTCGACGGCGTGCTTTATGCGGCGATACGGCGCAATCAAACGAAGACAGGTTTTGAAAAACTACTCGCGCGATAAATCGCAAGGCGAGCCGCGAATATTTAATTTCCGATAAAGGCAGCGCGCGGCAAGGCGCAAAAAGGAGAATGACAATATGAAGAAAATAGCCAGTTTTTGCATCGATCACACAAAGCTTTTACCCGGTATATATCTGTCCAGAAAGGACGCGAAAAACGGGGTGACGGTGTCGACTTTCGATATAAGGATCACCGCTCCCAACCGTGAGCCGGTCATTGATCAGCCCGCGCTTCATACGATAGAGCACCTTGCGGCGACCTGGCTGAGAAATTCTGAGATAAAGGACGACGTCGTATATTTCGGACCTATGGGTTGCAGAACGGGTTGCTACCTTCTGGTGTTCGGAGAGCCTTTGCCCGAAGAAATATCGAAATACGTAAAGGGCGCATTTGAATTTATAGTCGCTTACGAGGGGGATATCCCCGGCGCGAAAGCGGATGAATGCGGCAATTACCTTGAGCAGAACCTTTCGATGGCGAAATACTATGCAAAGAAATTTCTTTGCGAACTTGAAAAAGAACCCCGTTACGAATATCCGCAGAAGTAAAGTACTGCGCGTTTAAAACTCAGACGACGAATAAGAATATGCAGAAGGCGCGAATGCGCCTTTTTTCTTTCTGTCAGGATACGGATCATAAAAGTTTTGCGTATTTATTCGCGAACATGACAGGCGATCTCAGTCGGAACTTATATTCCGTCATTTTCGGTATTAAAGCGTGTAATAAACACGGGCACGATAATTTTTCAGACGATGAGTACGGCGGCTCGCATTGTCCGACGGCTGTCAGAGACGCGGATATTTCATTTGAGATATAAATAAATATGCGCAACAGCATAATATATCGTGATAAATTATGGACAAAACGGGTGCTTCTATGCGCGCATATTTTACATTTATTGCGTTGATTTTTAAAAAAACTTATAATATAATGTAAACGCGTTAAAATATAAGTTTAATTTAAGCTGAGACGGCAGAAACCGTCTTAAATTGAAAAAGGGAAATCAGGGTTGCCGCAGAGGGGCGGCACAGGGAGTTGAAAGTATGAAGAAATTGTTTGCCGTATTGATGATGGTCGCAGCGCTTGTCGCGTTCTCGTTCGCGTTCGTCGCTTGCGATACCGAAGAAACAGTAAACGAAGGCGGAAACGGTACAGACGTTTCCACAGGCATAAACGCCGTATATTGGGAAGGAAACACGGTAAATCTGTCCGACGACGAGATAAGCATTCTGTTTACCTCGGTTCCCGAAAGAGAAGGATACGTTTTCGGCGGCTGGTATTTCGACAACGGGATATGGGAATTGCCCGCGGATTACAACGCGGTCATAGAGGCTGAGGACGGTACCGTTCTTTACGCGAGATGGCTGGATATGGACGAGGTCGTTAAGGTCACCTTTTACGACTGGTCGGATTCTCTCGTCATCTACAGCGCGTATTTCCCGATAGGTTCTGATCTTAACGGATACGTCAGCGCTTCAGACAAGCCGTCTGACGAAATGTACGATTATTATTTTTCGGGTTGGGATAAACCTCTTTCAAACGTTACAGAAGATATCGAGGTGCGTCCCGTTTACGAAAGCGTCGTCAGGACTTTCACGGTCGTTTTCAACGTGGACGGCGTTGCGGTAAAGACGGAAGAGGTGGAATACGGCAAAGCTGCGACCGCTCCTTCTCAACAGGCGATAGAAGCGGCGCTTCCTTCTGTAAAGGGCAGCATTTACAGCTTTGCGGGCTGGGATAAGGATTTCTCCTGCGTCAAGTCCGATATGAAAGTGAATGCAGACATAACGCGCGACTATGCGACTTACACCGTCACGTTCAACTACGGCGACGGAAAGAGCGAGACTCAGACGGTAAGATACGGCGAAGACGCAGTAGCTCCGACAAACGAGGACGGAAAGCTGAACAAAGCTCCTACCGAAAATACGGATTATCTTTTCGTAGGCTGGGACAACAACTACTGTTTCGTGACCGAAAACAGAGTGATAAACGCAGTTTACAACAACAACGTCAGATATTATACCGTCGATTTCTACGACGGAGACGTGCTGTATTGCCGCAGGTACGTGCCTTTCGGCGGTAAGGCGGAATTGCCCGCGTCCGATCCCGTTAAGCAGTCGGACGAGACTTACGACTATACGTTCGTCGGCTGGAGCGAAGAGGCAGTCAACGTATCTTCTGACATGAAGATATACGCGGAATATAAGGCGACCGACAGAATGTACACAGTTTCTTTCTATCTCGACGGCGTTCTGATAGGAGAGAAAAAAACGTCTTACGGCGGAAAGGTGGAAGCTCCCACGGCGTTTGAATTCGACAGCGAAAAATACGTGCTTAAAGGCTGGGACACTACTTTCGACAACGTTACCAGCGACCTTAAAGTAAACGCTTATTACGTTCTCAGAGAGTTTGAAGTCACATTCCAGTTCGGCGTCGACAACACCTATTCTACGCGAAAAGTCAAGGTCGCGTACGGCAAGGGCGCTAACGCTCCGAGCGGAATGAACGCTGAGTTCGCTTCTCACGATACAGATCAGTACCACTACGTATTTACGGGCTGGGATACAGATTTCTCCTGCGTTACGGGAGATCTCCGCGTTACGGCGACTTACGACAAAATAGTCAGGGTATATGCGGTAGATTTCGTAAACGAGGACGGCGACAGACTTTGCGAAACGCAGTATATAGAATACGGCAAGTCGGCGGCTCAGCCTTCTGCCGAGCAGGTGGCTAAGGCAAGCGACGCTGAATTCGATTATACGTTTGCGGGTTGGGACACCGACGCGTGGGAAAACGTAACGGGTACCGTTATCGCGGTCGCTGAGTACGATAAAGCGGTAAGGCATTACGATATCGTGTTTATCGCTAAGAACGAAAAGGGCGAGGACGCAGAGTACAGATACAACCTTGCTTACGGCAGCGCAATAACTCTCCCCGAAAGCGCGGCTTCTTACAGCGACGAAAAATACGACTATACTTTCGACGGCTGGAAGACTGAGGAAGGCGCATCCGTGACGGGCGCGCTTACCGAGGTAGCAAGCTATACGAAAACGCTCAGAAAGTTTACGGTAACTTTCAATTACGGCGACGGAAAGAGCGAGGAGCAGACCGTTGAATACGGCGCGAGCGCGACAGAGCCGACTGAGGGACTTGAAAAGAGCGAGACGGCGGAATACGAATACATATTCAAAGGCTGGGACAGTTCCAACTGGCTCAACGTGACTGAGGATGTCACGGTCAACGCGGTATATATCGAGGTCGAAAATTATCATGCCGTGCGCTTCGTGGCAGAAGACGGCGTAACGCTTCTGGCAGAGGTGCAGTACGTAAGATATAGGAAAGACAGCGTGGCTTTGCCTGACGCGGCGGGGCTTAAGAAAGCGTCTACCGCTCAGTTCGATTACGCTTACGACGGCTGGACATACGAGAACGCTGAAGGCGAGACGGTACAGGTAGCGCTTGATGATTCGCTTTTCTCGAGCATTGACAAAGACTATACGTTCAACGTGCATTTTAAGGCGACGACGAGAAGTTACGGGGTCGTATTTATGAGCGAAGGCGCAGAAGTTCTTTCGACGACGGCGGCATACGGTACGCTTTTGACTGAAATCGCTCCCGAAGCTCCGACGAAGGAGCAGACCGCTGAATATACTTACGCGTTCGCAAACTGGGCGGACGAAAACGGAAAGGCGGTAAACCTCGATGTTGCGACGGTAACGGGCGAGACCGTGCTGAATGCTGTGTTTGACGAGACGATAAGAAAATATACCGTAACTTTCGTTTACGGCGACAATAAGACGAGCGTGCAGGAGGTCGAATACGGCGCGGCGGCGACCGCTCCTACCGCGGAAGAAGCTGAAAAGCCGACGACGGCAACGACCAAATACATATTCCAGGGCTGGGAAAACGCAAACTGGCTCAACGTTACAGGGAATATGACCGTGAACGCGGTTTACCTTGAGATAGAGGTCTACCATACCGTTAAGTTCTACGCAGAGGACGGCACGACCCTTCTCAGCGCGCCGCAGTACGTCAGATACGAAAAAGATACGCTCAGACTGCCCGATACCACGCAGATAGTCAAACAGCAGACCGTATCTCATACCTATACGTTCGACGGCTGGAATTACACGACTGAGAGAGGCGACAGCGGATTTATTTCTCACAGCGATCTCGAAGCCAAGGTCAGACTTATCGACGACAGCTATACGTTCACCGCTCACTTTGCGGAAACGGTACGTCAGTATACGGTGACCTTCCTCGACGACGACGGCACGACCATAGATGCGGTCACCGTTGATTACGGAACTTATATAAACACGATAGAGCCTGCGACCCCGACCAAGGTGAGCACCGAACAATACGTATTCACGTTCTCCGGCTGGGTCAACGCTTCGGGCGAATCCGTAGACACGACGACGGCGACCGTCGGCGGCGACGTATATCTGAAAGCGACTTATTCAAAAGAACTGAGACCTTACAAAGTCACGTTCTATTACGGCAACGGACTCAGCGATACGCAGACCGTGCTTTACGGTTACGCGGCTGATCCGGGCGTGTTCACGGAAGAAGATCTCGCAAAGACATCCACCGCCAAGTACGACTTTACGTTCAGCGGCTGGGATAAGCCGATGACGATATATACAGACACCGTGATCACCGCGCTTTATAACAAGACTGTGCGCAACTATACGGTCACCTATTACGACCTGAACAACGGAACTTACGAGGGCACCAATACGCTGCCGTACGGAAGCCTTATCGACCGCACGATGGCTGAAGCAGGCTACGAATGGGACAGCTGGTATCTGTCGGACGGCAACGGCGGCTATTACGCCTTAGCTCTGCCTGACGAGATAACAGAGGTCGACGAGGACGGATTGTCCGTCGGACACGTACAGGGAGATATGACCCTTTACGGCAACCTTGTGATGGAAGGTTTCGAGTTCAGCTCTGATAACTGGATAATCAAATATAACGGTACGTCTGATTTCATCTGGATACCCACTTATGCGAATCGTCAGAAGATGCCTGGAATAGGAGAGAGAATATTCGAAGAAAGAGAAAGCGGAAAGAGTGATAGCGAAATTACGGGCGTTACGGTTTATGTGCCAGAAGGAGTTACTGTTTCCGGATACGCATTCCGCGCAAACGATAAGAATCTTGCCCTTGTGTGGAATTCCGATAAGTTTGCCGAAAGTACGACCGTATTGTTCGAATGTGAAAACCCCGGCACGGGTATTTACTGGGTCGGCGGAAACTTCAACGCGTTCTGGGCAAGCGGACTCAGCGAAAGCAACGTGTTCTGGGAAGCAAGCGACGTTACTGCGACGGGGGACTACGAAGTCATAATGTACGGTGGAGATAAAGCGATACTGCACAAATTCGTCAACGCGACTACGGCATACGTTAACATCCCGACGACAATCAGCTATAAGGGCGCTACGGACACCGAAGCCAAGACTTATACGGTAACCAATATTTCAGACTATTGCTACGCGAACATGACCAACATACAGACCGTGTTCGTACCTGCTGAAGCGGCAGAGATGAAACTGGGCGCATACTTGTTGCAGAACGTGACGGCAACGGTATACCTCGCAATGGAAAGACCTGAGACGCTGGGCATCGAATACGACTACGTGCTCGGCAAGTGGAGCATGTTCTGGAATTTTAATACATTGACGAGCAAGAACGACAAGCTGACTCTTGAATGGAACTGCGACGGCTTAGTAGAGATAGACAACGTTACATACCTGCTCAGAGGTACCGGCGAAGCGGTAGCTATCTCGCAGAACCTGACATTTGTCGGTGCGCTGACCAACTATACGATACCGTCTACCGTGACTTATAAAGAAAAGACTTATACGGTTACGGAACTCGGCGCACAGTTGTTCAAAGACGAATTCCTGCTGTCAGTCGTGACGATACCCGATACGATAAACGTTATCGGCGACCAGGCATTCTACGGCACAAACCTCGAGAGCCTGACCCTGCCTGAGGGCGTAACTACGATAGGCGACCTTGCGTTCGCGATGAATACCAATCTCAAATACGTATACGTGCCCGCTTCATGCAGCGAAATAGGTTACTTTGCGTTTACAGGCGCGAACAATGCTGAGCTGTTTATGGGCAGAGATTCCGCTCCGACAGGTTCGGGACTTATCGGCTATAAGATGGGCTGGAACTATACTACTTCTCTTACGGGTATCGATATCAGCAATATAGCGGGAGCGCTGGAAACGTTGCTTAAGAACGGTACCGAACTGCCGACTTACTGGGGATCGATATGCAAGCTCAATGTAAAGCAAAACGGTAGCGGTTTGGAAGCAGGATACGACGTTACGCTCGAATTTATACTTAAAGTCGACGGAACGGCTTATATGTGGTCTCATTCAGAAGCTATACTTCTCAAACTCAAAAAGATCACCGTGCCTTCGACGGTAGAATATAACGGCAGTCAATATACCGTGACCAGGATAGCAGACGATGCGTTCGGTGCTTACGAAATAGAGAGCATATTCATTCCGTCCACAGTTACGACGATTGAGTCGGGAGCGTTTGCGAATGCGGTCAGCGTCAGGACCGACGCTACCGAGCAACCCGCAGGCTGGAATCTGCCTGAAGGCTCCACCGTGACTACCGGCGTCAGCGGTCTGTGATACGGCTTAAAGCAAAAGAGAAAGAGCCGCCTTCGGGCGGTTCTTTTTTATTAGCGGATCAATGCCTCGGATAAACCGCCACGGACAGTATTACGCGCTTAAGTTGCGCGTATGAATTCGGAAAATTTGTCCGTTATATACACGCGCGTAAAAAGATATGATATCATATATATAGATACGGCAAAGGCGCGGTAAGTAAAAATCCGCTTTTAAGGAGCAACAGAGAAAACCGCAAAGGAGGACATATGACTGAAAAGGAAAAAGGAAAGGCGGGGATTTTCTACAATCCCAATTACGACCCTGAGCTGACAAAGGAAAGAGAGTGGGTAAAGGACAGGTGTTTCGAATACAACAATATCCCGCCGTCGCACAGGGAGGAGAGAAAAGCCTTGATGAAAGAGATACTCGGCGGTACTAAGGGCGAGTTTCTTATTGAATCGCCGTTCAACTGCGACTACGGCTATAATACTTTTATCGGCGAGAATTTTTATGCCAATCACGGACTCGTATTGCTGGATACGGCGCGCGTAACGATAGGAGACAACGTGTTTATCGCGCCCAATTGCGGGATATACTGCGCGGGTCACCCGATAGACAAGGACGAGAGGAGCGAAGGGTTGGAATACGCGCTGCCCGTCACGATAGGCGACGACGTATGGATAGGCGGCAACGTGGCGATACTGCCGGGCGTTACCGTGGGCAGCAACGTCGTTATAGGCGCGGGAAGCGTGGTCACGAAGGATATACCGTCGGGCGTTGTCGCGGCGGGCAATCCTTGCAGAGTCATCCGTCAGATAACAGCAGAGGATAAAGGGCGTTTTCCGTCTGTTGCACAGCGCAAAACGGTAAAATAAAAAATGTAAAAAATTTATGTGCATCGTCTGTATGCTTGACAGATCGGAATCGATTTTATAAAATAAACGTGTAAAGCTCAATCGCGGGGAGTAGTCGGCGCGTACAACGCGCAATTAAATCGGTATCACGGGGCGTTGCTCCCGGTTTAATTTGAAATGACGAGACCGTATCGGACCGCTCAAAGCGGCTCGGTACGGTTTTTTTGATAAATAGTTAAAGGAGTGTTTGCTATGGATTTTTTGATTGAATCTATATCACAGGTCACCTGGCAGAACGCGGTCATGTGGCTTATCGGCGGACTTCTTATCTTTCTTGCGATAAAGAAGGATATGGAACCCGCGCTGTTGCTTCCGATAGGTTTCGGCGCTATACTCGTCAATATACCGCTTTCAAACGTGGTCAATGAAATTGCGGCTGACGGAACGGTCACGGCGGGTATTATCGACTGGATGTTTGAGGTAGGTATCGAAGTCAGCGAGGCTATGCCGATACTTCTGTTTATCGGTATAGGCGCGATGATAGACTTCGGACCTTTGCTTTCAAACCCCAGGTTGTTCCTGCTGGGAGGCGCGGCGCAGTTCGGTATCTTCCTTACGATACTTCTCGCTACGATGATAGGCTTCAATATCAACGACGCGTCGGCAATCGGTATCATAGGCGCGGCGGACGGCCCCACCTCGATACTTGTTGCAATGAAGCTGGGCAGTCAGTTCCTCGGACCTATAACGGTCGTTGCGTACTCGTATATGGCGCTCGTGCCTATCATACAGCCTGCGGTCGTAAAGATGTGCACGACGAAGAAGGAAAGACTTATAAGAATGGATTACAATCCCGTATCCGTTTCTCATACGACAAAGGTGCTTTTCCCGATAGTAGTCACTCTCATCGCGGGTCTTATCGCTCCGAAGTCGCTGGCGCTCGTCGGCTTCCTGATGTTCGGTAACCTTTTAAGAGAATGCGGCGTGCTCAGACTTTTGAGCGAGACTGCACAGAATATTCTTGCAAATCTCATAACCCTTCTCCTCGGCATCACGATAGCGTCGCAGATGAAGGCTGAAAACTTTGTCACCTGGGAGACCGCGATAATCCTTTGCCTGGGACTTCTCGCGTTCGTGTTCGACACGGTTGCGGGCGTTATGTTCGCTAAGTTCATGAACCTGTTCTCCAAGAAGAAGATCAACCCGATGATAGGCGCGGCGGGTATATCGGCGTTCCCGATGTCGGCGCGCGTCATACAGAAGATGGGTCTTAAAGAAGATCCTTCCAACCATTTGCTTATGCACGCGATAGGTGCGAACGTGTCGGGGCAGATAGCTTCGGCAATAGTGGGCGGACTGATAATCGGTCTCGTTCTTGCTTGACGGAGGTGAAAATATGAATATGTATTTTATAATTGCGGCAGCTGTCAATCTCGACCCGATGAACAAAGATAACGTATTGAAATCGCTTGAAATAATGTGGAAGGGCGCGCTGGCTATCTTCCTTACGATAGCGATAATCCTTTTCGTGTCGTGGGGCATAAACACGTTGTGCAACAAAGCCCGCGCGGCGATAGACAAGAAGAGAGCCGATATCGCGGCAAAAGCAGACAAAGACGGCGGGAATGGAGAGAATAAGACAGAATAAAATTACACGGATAAAAAAGAGACGCAATCGCGTCTCTTTTTTTTGTCGGAACAGGCGATTTGCGTATTGTTAAAAATTAGACGATAAAATGTTTTAAATTTGCGCTTAAAATGTATTGACAATAATTTTTATTCCATTTATAATGTTAGCAAACCTAACAAAAATGTTAGTATTCCTAACAAATAAAGAGAGAAATATGAAAAGACCTTTAGGGTATGAGGTAAAGACGCTTGCGCGTATGATGAAACAGCGCATCGACGATACCGAATTTATGAGAACGAACGAGCAGATGACCGGTATGCAGGGTTGGGTGCTCGGTTATTTTACGCGTCACGACGGCGAGGAGATATTTCAGAGAGATCTGGAAGCGGAATTCCGCGTGCGCCGTTCTACGATGACTCAGCTTCTCAACACGATGGAGAGCAGAGGACTTATCGAAAGGGTGGAATACGAGAAAGACCGCAGACTCAAAAAGATAGTCCCAACCACGCTTGCCCGCGAGTTTATGGAAAGGAGCATAGAGGCTATCAACGAAGCGGAAGCACAGCTGACGCAGGGGTTTTCTCAGCAAGAACTCGACACTTTTTATTCTTTCATAGAAAGATGCAAATACAATCTGGGCGGAGAGTCCGCTCAAAAGGAGTGAAAAGACAGATATGTTAAAGACTTTGGCAAAGAGCATCAGGCAGTACAAAAAGACGTCTGTTTTGTCACCGGTATGCGTTACGTTCGAAGTCGCGCTGGAATGTATCCTTCCGTTCTATATGACGGAGATGCTTGACAGGATCCAGTTGGACAATTCGCTTTCCAACATAATCAAATGGGGCGCGATTCTGCTTGTTTTTGCGGCATTGTCATTGCTGTTCGGTATGCTTGCGGGTAAATTTTCGGCAACCGCATCGGCAGGTTTTGCGCGCAATCTGAGAGAGGATATGTATTACAGAATACAGGACTTCTCGTTCGCAAACATAGACAAATTCTCTACGTCGAGCCTCGTCACCAGAATGACTACCGACGTCACCAACGTGCAGAACGCTTATATGATGCTGATAAGAGTGGCGGTCAGAAGCCCGATAATGCTTGTTTTCTCGCTTGTCATGGCATTCTTTATCGATCCCACCGTATCGCTCATGTTCCTTGTGCTCATACCCGTTCTCGGTATAGGTCTGTTCATTATTTTCAAAAAGAGCTGGCCTATCTTCGATAAGGTATTCAAGAAATACGACGCGATGAACGAATCGATACAGGAAAACATCAAAGGCATAAGGGTCGTTAAATCTTACGTAAGAGAGGATTACGAAAAGAACAAGTTCGCGGCTACGGCTGAAAACGTAAAGAAAGACTTCGTACGCGGCGAAAAGCTTATCGCGCTTTCCAACCCGCTGATGCAGTTCTGTTTTTGGGCGGCGACGCTGTTCATCTGCTTTATGGGACCGATGGTGGGCATCACTAAAGGCGACGTGGGCGTAAGCAGTAAACTTTCAAGCCTTATCGTATACACGGCTCAGATACTTTCCAGCCTCATGATGCTGTCGATGGTGCTCGTAATGTTCTCTATAGCGCGTACTTCGGCTGAACGTATCGTAGAGGTCATTAAAGAAGAAAGCACGCTGCATAACCCCGAAAACCCCGTGACAGAGGTAAAGGACGGTTCGGTAAAGTTCGAGAACGTGTCCTTCAAATACGACGAAAACGCTGAACGCCGCGCGCTCAAAGAGGTAAACCTTGATATAAAGAGCGGACAGACGATAGGCATACTGGGCGGAACGGGAAGCAGTAAGACTTCTCTCGTCAACCTTATCCCCAGACTTTACGACGTAAGCGAAGGCGCGGTCTACGTGGGCGGAGTAAACGTAAAGGATTACGACCTCGAGACGCTTAGAAACCAGGTCGCGGTAGTACTTCAGAAAAACCTGCTCTTTTCGGGCACGATAAAGGAGAACCTGCGCTGGGGCAATCCCGACGCTACGGACGAAGAACTTGTCAGAGCGTGTAAACTCGCTCAGGCGGACGACTTTATCCAGTCCTTCCCCGATAAGTACGATACTTATATCGAACAGGGCGGCACCAACGTTTCGGGCGGACAGAAGCAGAGGCTTTGTATAGCCCGCGCGCTTCTCAAAAAGCCCAAGATACTTATCCTCGACGACTCGACCAGCGCGGTCGACACAAAGACGGACGCTCTGATAAGAAAGGCGTTCAGGGAAGAAATACCCGATACGACCAAGTTCATAATCGCGCAAAGAGTTTCGTCGGTAATGGAATCCGACCAGATAATCCTTATGAAGAACGGCACGGTAAGCGACGTCGGCACGCACGAAGAGCTTCTCGCGAGAAACCCCGTCTACCAGGAGGTCTACTATTCGCAGAACAAGATCGGCAACGCCGATGCGGTAAAGGGAGGTGAGGATCATGAATAATACGGCTAAAAACGAAAAGAAAGGCGGTACGCTGTCGATCCTCGGCAGGCTCCTCAAGTACATGTTCGGATTTTACAAGTGGGAACTTGCGATCGTCGCCGTATGTATCGCGATAAACGCGGTTGCCGCGATCAGCTCGTCTATCTTCCTCGAAGTTATCATTGACGAAGTGGTTACCCCCGGTCTCGAACTCGGCTGGGACGCGGTAAAAGAAACGATGCTCACCATCGGACTCATCATGGCGGGAGTATTTTCGCTGGGCGTGATATGTTCGTTCACCTATAACCGCATAATGGCGTACGTCACTCAGGGCTTTTTGAAACATATGAGACTTGAAATGTTCAATAAGATGCAGTCTCTGCCGATACGCTATTTCGATACGAACACGCACGGCGACATAATGAGTACCTACACCAACGATATCGATGCGTTGAGACAGCTCGTATCGCAGAGTATGCCGCAGATGTTCTATTCGGCGGTAGCGCTGATAACCCTCGTGTTCAGCATGATGAACTCCAGTATATGGCTCTTCCTCGTCGTGATCCTCGGTTGTATGTCAATGCTTTTCGTGACCAAAGCGGTAGGCGGCAAGAGTGCGAAATACTTCGTGCGTCAGCAGCGCTCCATGGGTAAGACCGAAGGCTTTGTCGAAGAAATGATGAACGGTCAGAAGGTCATCAAGGTATTCTGCCACGAAGAGCAGTCAAAGCGCGACTTTGACAAGATAAACGAACAACTCTTCAAAGACAGCGAAAGCGCTAACAAATTCGCAAACGTGCTGATGCCGACGATAAACAATATAGGACACGTGCTTTACGTGCTTGTAGCTATCGTAGGCGGTCTGCTCGTACTCGGAGGAGTGCACAATCTGTCCTTCCGGGGACTCGAAGCGGAAGCCATCAAGATGGGCGCTATAGTCGCGTTCCTGAATATGAGCCGTCAGTTTACGATCAATATAGGTCAGCTTTCGATGCAGGTCAACTCAGTCGTCATGGGTACCGCGGGCGCTAAACGTATATTCGAGCTTCTCGACCAGGAGCCTGAGACCGACGACGGTTACGTCACCCTCGTGAACGCTGAGATAGACGAAAAGGGCAATATCCGCGAAAGCGCTACCCGTACGGGCAAGTGGGCGTGGAGACATCCTCATAAGGCGGACGGATCGGTCACCTACCAGGAACTCAAAGGCGACATACAGCTCTTTGACGTAGATTTCGGATACGTGCCCGAAAAGATAGTCCTGCACGACGTATCTCTGTACGCTAAACCCGGTCAGAAGATAGCTTTCGTAGGCGCGACGGGCGCGGGCAAGACGACGATAACCAACCTTATCAACCGCTTCTACGACATTGCTGACGGCAAGATAAGATACGACGGCATAAATATCAATAAGATAAAGAAAGCCGATCTCCGCCGCTCCCTGGGCATGGTCTTGCAGGATACCAACCTGTTTACTGGTACGATAATGGACAATATCCGTTACGGCAAACTCGACGCTTCGGACGACGAATGCGTTGCGGCGGCTAAACTTGCCAACGCGCACGACTTCATAACCCGTCTCCCCGAAGGATACAACACGATGCTTACGGGCGACGGCGCGAACCTGTCGCAGGGGCAGAAACAGCTTCTCTCGATAGCGCGCGCGGCGGTAGCCAATGCCCCCGTGCTTATACTCGACGAGGCGACCTCTTCGATAGATACCCGTACCGAGGCTCTAGTGCAGCAGGGTATGGATCATCTTATGGAAGGCAGAACCGTTTTCGTTATAGCGCACAGACTTTCGACGATACAGAACTCGGACGCGATAATGGTTCTCGATCACGGCAGGATAATAGAGCGCGGATCGCACGATCAGCTCATCGCGCAGAAGGGCGTTTATTATCAGCTGTACACCGGCGCGTTCGAACTCGAATAAGTCGGACAACGCAAAAAATCACGGCGGCAATTGCCGCCGTTTTTTTATTTGAAATGGCTCGCTTAAATGAAACGCCGACAGCCGCTTAGCGGCAGGGCAAAGAAAAACCGCGGTATGTACGCTCATTGAGAAGACCTGAAAACCTCAGCCTGCCGCAGCGTTCGTCATTATTCATGTCGCAGTAATCGGACGGATGCTAAGAACGGATTTTCCGCCGCGATAACGCCCGACGGTACATCCTTAGTGACCACGCTTCCCGCGCCAATAACACGGTATCGATACAAAAGCCGCCCCTCTGGGAGGAGAGGGACGGTTTGTGGAAGCTCGGCATAAAGCCGAAGAGAGAAAGATGTCGGATACGTCAGGCATGTTTACGGTTTTATCCGTTTTATGCATAAACAGTACCGATACGTATATAATCTATCACCGTTTTACTGCGTTGTCAACATATTTTAACGATAAAACAAGCAAAATTTCAGATTAAAGTCGATATGCTTATGTATATTTCAGATAAATTTATGTAAAAAGCGGGTCGCGGGCTGATTTTTGCTTTAATCCCGCAATCTTTACGAATAATTTATCGGCGCGTCGGTCAATTACTAATATAAAAGCGAAAGGATGCTTTCGCTTTTAAAAGTCGTGTTTTTATCACTACGTGACGGGATATATATTTTGTTTATTCAGCCTTGTTTTCTTTCGCTTCTGAAAGCGTATCGTCGGAAACTTTACCGAGGGAATTTTCATTGTCCGACTTATCTGTCTGAGTCTGAAACGGGGTATTCATTTCAGTTGCGGGCGCGTCTTTGATGAGCGTTCCCATAAGAAGGTTGCGTCCCGTCAGCCTGTGGAGAAGGAAATGAAGAGAGAAGACGAGAGAGCCCGCGGTATGGACTGCCATATCCGTGTCGGTATCCAGTACCCCCACGTATTTAAGCTTTTCCCAGTTGGCGCGTATGCCCGTATAACCTTGCTCTGCTATCTTCTTCAACACTTCGTCTGAGACGTAACCCTGACCGTTCTGACCAAGAAGCCAGTCGAACAGAAATTCTATGACTTCCCACGCGCAGGCTGTGCCCAGACTGAATGCAAACATTATCATTATCAACACGGGTGCGTTAATTTTTTCGAAATCTTTTATAAAGTACGCCAGTATGCCCATGATGAATATCATCAAAAGGTAGCCGCTTGTACCGTGCGCAAGCTTATCGTACGGAGCCCACAACTCGAATACGTAAAATACCGATCCGATCATGCACGACGTCAGCATTATGAATGCGTATACCATATGCTGGAAAAAAGAAAAGCGGTGCTTAAGCAACCTTTCCGCGATAAAAGGAAACCATACGGCAACAGCGGTATTCACGCAGTTCGCCGTGCGTTTGTACGGATCCCCGATGCAGTTGTAGTATATCAGCATGACGACGGATATCAGGCTCATGACGCCGTACAGCGCGGCAAGGAAAAGTACCTGTCTGCGCTGGACGGGAGCGAGTTGCTTCAGTTTAACGTAATTGCGGGTTTTCAATTTTTTTCTCCTTTAACGACGGGATGCGTTCTTCCTCGGACGGCGACCCGGAAACGCTTTCCGCGATTATAAACATGTGAGTCACCAGCAAGACGAAGGGTATTGGTACGAAATTGCCCGCGTCCACCAGCTGGTATGCTTCGAATCCTAAAAACGCAATGGCGAAAAACACGTTGAAAAGCGTTTTGTCGCTGAATACGATCTTTAATTTGACAATGTACATATAGCCGTATGCCGCTACGCCGATAAGCCCCGCCGTTCCTATTATCTGAAACGGAGTGCTGTGGTACCAGTACATATTGCCCGTCTGCGGGTTGAAATACTGACCGCGGAAACCTACGCCCGCGCCGAAAATCGGGTTTTTAAGAAAATTGCTCACCGCTTCTTTCCAAAGTTTTACCCTTGTTTCGTTTGACGAAACGTGCATTTCTGACAGCAAAGATTTTATAAGACCGCTCGAAAAAGCCAGAGCGATCGCTGCCGTTGCGCCCAGAACGGCAACGGTTATGTAAACTATCCTGTTTCGTTTTTCGCAAAGTATGCAGCACGCGACGACGCATACGCAAAGTGCTATGCCGCCGAACAGCATGCCTCCGCGAGAAAAAGACAGTATCGCCGCGCCGTAACCCGTACAACCCAGCAAGAAATGCGCCCACGCCTTTATCCCGAAGCCTTCTTTAGCCGCGACATAAAAAGGGAAGGGAGCCGACAGCAGCAAAAACGTAGTCAGCGTGTTTTTCCAGCTGAAATACCAGTTGAATTTACCTTTCGCTATAAAGGGCAGTATCATTGAAAACAGAATGAGCACGGCTGCGAGCGTAAAGTAACTCATCTGAGAGGAAAGCTGTACTTTCAGCGGAACCGAAGGGCGGGTATATGAATAAATTATAAGGCATGCCGCCGTCATTCCGACGCCGAGAGTGAGAGTATAGTAAAGAGTGACGGGCGCGAAATAGTCCTTTGCGCTTATGGTGAAAAGTCCTCCCGTCATAAGAGCCGCCGCTACCGCTATCGAAGGAAACAGCATTTTTCCGCGCCTGAATACGGGCGGATAAAATACGAAATGAAGTACGGCGCAGATTATAAGCACGACTACGCACGGAATATAAGGAAAGTAGTCTTCGGGCTTGCTTCCGTATTGCCCGGTCAGCGACATTGAAAGAAGGCATACGGGGAGTATTGCGGGAGTTATATCGTCGCTCAGCAAAAGCAGGAGAGAGAGATAAAAAGAGAAGAATATTATCGTCAGAGGAACGCAGTTGAAAATAAAAGCCAACGTAGCGACCACGACCTGCGTCATCATCGAAAGGTCGGAACTGAATAATTGCTTTATTACGGGTTTTGAAACCGTTTTATACATATTTTTGACCATTATGTTTATAAATTTAGCATTAAAAATATATACTGTCAAACGAAATCGAGTTGCTGATACGAATGTAAAACCGTATTATAAAGCGCAAAAAAGCTTATAAATCGTATAAAACGCCGTAAATCGATATGTTTTCATATACAAACGCTCACTAAAAATAATTTTTTAGTACATTTTTCTTAAAAATGTAGTATTATAAACTATATGTACGATGTACGGGTTGCCGCACAGGTCAAAAGCAATAAATAGGGTGAGTGCGCGACGAGGGTGAGTGCGCGACGTCTGTATTTTATGAGGTGCGGCAAGGGTAAAAAATGCGGCATATTGTCTGTTTTAAAGCAGACGCGTTTCTGAAGAAAAATAGCGATATCCGCATAATCTTGCCGCATAACAATCAAAGACGGAATGACTTTGCGTCGTATTCGCGATCTGAAAATGTGACGACTGACGGGGAAAAGCCGTATTGACAAAGTCCGTGCGCGCTATTATAATTAAAATAAGAATATATTATCTTGCGGGGATGAGTATGGGCGTAAGCGAAGCGTGCGAAAGCAGATTCAGTTGCAGGAAATATCAGGATAAGGAAGTCGGGAACGGGCTTATCGAGCAGTGCCTCGAATGCGCGAGACTGGCGCCTTCCGCGCTCAATAAACAGCCGTGGAAGTTCTATGTGACGAGGGGAGACCTTAAAGCGGCGATCGCTAAGGAAACTCAGCTTTTCGGTGCGAACGCGTTTACTGACGAAGCGCCCGTGCTTATTGCGGTCACGGTAAAACCGAGGATAGTGGATAAGTTTGCCGACAAGATAAAGCACCAGGATTTTTCGTCGATAGATCTGGGCATAGCCGTTCAGAGTTTTTGTCTTAAAGCGGCTGAACTGGGACTGGGCACCTGTATCATCGGCTGGGTGAAGACGAAAGCGGTAGACAAACTTCTGAATACTGCCGTCGGAGAAAAGACGAAACTTATAATTTCGCTGGGATATCCCGCGTGCGAACAGCCGCCGCGCCGCAGAAAAGCTATGGAGGAGATAGCGGTCTATTTGTCCTGACCGCATTGTATATGGAAGATAAGAATATAAGAAACGCCGCTAAAGGCGCAAACAAGAATTTCTGGATAGCTATCGTTCTTTCGGTAATGCTCGTTGGCGGCGTACCTATGATCGTGCTCGGCGCGACCAACAAGATAGGCGTATTGCTGGGCGCAGGCATTGCTTTTACGGTACTCGGTTTTTACGGCTGTCCTCTGGGTTGGGTAATGTACGGAGAGGCGAAATTCCGCGCCGCTCTCGTCGGCGCGATAGAATGCGAAGGCACGGTGACGGTCGACGCTCTCGTCGCGCAGTTCGGCAAACCCAAGAACAAGATAGTCGCAGATATACGCAAGCTTATAGAAAAGAGATATCTTGCGGGTTACGCATTCGACGGAGAGACTCTCGTCTACGCGAGCAAAAAGGAGAGACCAAAGGAAAGGGTATACGTCGGAAAGTGTCCTTCCTGCAACGCGATAATGGAATATGCTGACGGGAAGGTAAGATGCCCGTACTGCGGATTCGTAAGAGAAGCGACCGTAGAGGAGATACAACGGTCTGAATGAAAATCACGCCGCAGACCGCGGCGTTTTTTTACGGGCTTGAATATAATTCTGACGCGCCGAAGTTCAGGCAGGATTTATTGCGCTCGGACAAAGTTATATTTAAGCAAAACGTTTGACCGCGTGCGAATAAAGGTATATACTCATCTCGTAAAACGGAAGCAAGAGGGACAAGAGGTATGGAAGAGGAGAGACCCAAGACCGACGATACTGCGGATAACGAACACGGACAAACGAATTTTTCAGAAGCTGAAGGAGAGCGCGAAAAAGAAAACGCACACGGCGAAGCTATTCGCGACGTAGCAAGCGGCGCAGATCTGGAAGAGCCGCTGAAGGGAAGCGAAGCCCACGCTGAAAGGACGCGTATACGCAAGCTTTTCAGAAAGCAGGACGTAAAGAATTTTTTAAAAGCCAACGCGGTGCTGATAATAGCTATAATAGCGGCGGCTGTGACCTGTTTCTTCGTGCCGTTCGACGAAGAGTACGCGGGATATTTCGACTGGCGCACCTTGTCTTGTCTTTTCTGTACTCTCGCGGTCGTAGCGGCGTTCAAGAATATCCGCTTTTTCGTATGGCTCGCAGACGTCATCGTCAGGCGCTTCAAAAGCATAAGGACCGTTATAATATCGCTGGTATTCGTTACGTATTTCGGCTCTATGATAATGGCTAACGACATGGCGCTCGTGACCTTCCTTCCTCTCGGGTATTTCGTTCTTGAATCGTGCAACGGTAAAAAATACATGGCGTTCACATTCATAATGCAGAATATCGCCGCAAATCTGGGAGGTATGCTTACTCCCTTCGGCAATCCTCAGAACCTGTATCTGTATTCGTTTTTCAGTATAGGCGCCGCTGAATTTTTCAAGATAATGGCGCTTCCGTTCGCTGCGGCGTTTTTGCTCATTCTGGGCACCTGCTTTTTCGTGAAACCCGAAAAAGTAGAGGTCGCGACCCAGAAAAAACCTGCTCCCAAAGCGTGGAGAGCGGCGGCATACGGCGTGCTTTTCGTCGTTTCCGTTCTCATAGTATTCCGCATATTTCCGTACTACTGGGGGCTTCTCGCGGTCACGGTCGCGCTTCTTCTTCTCGATTTCAAAGCGATACTCAAAGTCGATTACGGTCTGCTTCTCACTTTCTGCGCGTTCTTCGTGTTTTCGGGAAACATGGCGAGAATAGAGCCCGTTCAGCAATTTCTCGGCAAACTTATGGAGATAGATCCGCTCGCGTTCGGCGTGCTTTCCTGTCAGGTGATAAGCAACGTGCCCAGCGCGGTACTTCTTTCACGTTTCACGACCGACTATGCGCGACTCCTCATTGCGGTCAATCTGGGAGGACTGGGCACCCCGATAGCTTCGCTCGCCAGCCTCATAACGCTGAATACATACCGCAAGCTGATGCCGGGCGATACGAAAAAATACGTGCTGCTTTTCCTCGCGCTCAATTTCGGCTTCCTGCTTATACTCACGGGCTTCGGATATCTGACCTGTTACGCGGTTTTGTAAACGCATATCTTCAACGTTATTTGTTCCCCGCCTGCTGACGGGGATTTTTTATTTGTCT
The DNA here is from genome assembly GCA_018714045.1 of Candidatus Ornithoclostridium faecavium. Taxonomy (GTDB): domain Bacteria; phylum Bacillota; class Clostridia; order Christensenellales; family UBA3700; genus Ornithoclostridium; species Ornithoclostridium faecavium. The sequence goes on along the minus strand of DVNX01000114.1, from coordinate 26,483 downwards.
CTAATAACTTTTCGAAATATTTTACTTTCATTTGACGTAATTGTGTTGTAAAACGACCGGTTAACGTGCTATCATATATGGCGTAAAGCTTATAATCGCCGCGCATCGCGCGGAGGGGAGAATGCAAGTGAGCAAAGCCAGAAATCTGAAAATCCTGCAAAACAAACTCATCGATCTGAGCGCGGCTAATCCGCTGATCAGTTTCAACGAAGAACGCAAGTCCTTTCTTTACGTGAACAGACCGTATCCAGAGGTGCTTTTCAGAAAATTCTGGAATACCGCAGGGTACGCCGCTAACGTATTCGAAGGAGACGGACAGCAAAAAATCGGAACGGACGAGATCGAGCTGTACAATCCGAGGTCTCCGAGGACGAGGGTCTTGAATTACATACTCAAAAATTCCAGGCAGATAATGAACGAAAGGGGGATAAACGTGCTTTACCTCGCGTTCAATTTCGTAGTCTACAAGGATAAAGGAGAGACGTGCAAGGCGCCGCTTCTTCTGGTACCCGTACGAATAAAGAAGACGGGCGAAGAATCGTACAGTATTCTCGAATACGAGGACGAGGCGATACTCAATCCCGCGCTTGACTATAAGCTCAGCATGACTGAGAAGATAAACCTTCCTTCATTCGGCAAGGATACCGATTACCGCGAATACGTCGAAAGCGTTAAAGAAATACTTTCGGGCGCGGGCATGAAACTGGAAGAAAACGCCGTCCTCGGTATGTTCTCTTACGAAAAGATAAGCATGTATTTCGACATAGAGAAAAACGGAACGCAGATGCTCAAAAACAAGACGGTGAGCGCGCTTCTCGGCGACGGTACTTATTTAGCGAGACTTCCCGAAGAGGCTGAAACGGAAAAGGGAATGGAAAACAACGTCGTAGACGCCGACTCCAGCCAGCAGAGGGCAATAGCCTTAGCGACCGAAGGATACAGCTTCGTATTGCAGGGACCACCCGGTACGGGCAAGTCGCAGACGATCACTAATATAATCGCGGGTCTGCTGTACGAGGGCAAGACCGTGCTTTTCGTATCTGAAAAGATGACGGCGCTCCAGGTCGTACGCAATAAGCTGGTAAAAGTAGGACTGGGCGATTATTGTCTCGAGCTTCACAGTCAGAAGGCGAACAAAAAGGAGTTCATCAGGTCGATAAAGGAAGTGCTCGTACTGGATAAAGAGGAATACACTCACAGCGAAGGGGATAAGGTCAGGTCTGAAAGAAACCGTTCGGGCAGGAAACTTTCGGGATACAGCGAAGCTCTCGCGACAGAGTTGCCTGAGCTGGGAATGACGGTCTACGATCTCTTCGGAGCGTATACGGCGTATATCGACGTCGCCGACGTGGATTTTACGATTTCCGACATAAAGAGCAGAACTCCCGAAATGCTGGAAGAAACGCTGTCTTTGATAGAGCGTTACGCGCTTTGCTGTAAAGACGGCGGCGATCCGTGTTGTTCGTCAAGTCCGTGGGCGTATCTGAAAGACGGAATCGGAAAGGGCGACAGGGAAAAAGTCGTAAGTCTGCTGGGCAGGATAAAGACAACTGCGGGCAGGTTGGTCGCGGCGGGCAATATGTTCAGAGATTACGGCATAGCGTTCGAATATCCTTTTGACAACTACGGAATAAAGAAATTCATCGAGGCTCTCAGCGCGTACGACGGCATTACTCCGAAATTCTTTGAAGAAAGTTACCGTAAGGAAGCGATAAAAGCTCTTAAAGAATATATCGAAGCGAAAAGAGAAAACGACGAACTCGCGGTACGTACGGGAATGTATTTCGACGACGGAGTCCTCTTGCTCGACGTCCAAGCGATGAAAAGCCGTTTGTCGGGCTATTCTTTTTTTGCAAGATTGTTCGGAAAGAGCTACCGCAACGATATGAACGCGTTGTGGAGCCACGCGCTTCCAGGCGTAGAAAGGCAGGGGTACGCTTCTACATGCGTGCGACTCGGAGAGCTTGTCGCAAGAAAGGCTTCGGACGCAAGGTTGAGAAGCGCGGAAGAGAAACTGGAAATGCTGGGGCTTACCTCTGACGACGTTAAGGACGCGGAAAAGATAGAAAGATTCCACGCTCTTATAGGCAGATGCGACGCCGTAGACTCGGCAAGATTCAGGGATATGTCCGTAAGAGAGCTGAACAGAGCAAAGACAGAAATTATCTCGACGGGCGAAGAACTCGACGCGGTGCTGAGAGATCTCGAAGCGGAAATGACGGAAGCAATGGAGATTTTCACGTCATTCGTAAGTACGGACAGCAGTTTTTCGGATATAGAGGAGGGCGCGAAGGGTCTGTTGTCGGCTGTCGCGGATTTCGGATCTTACGTCGAAAAGAGAGACATTGCTTTAATGCTGAAGAGAACGGGAGACGACAAATTCATCAACGCTGCCGCTACCGCAGGCGTTTCTCCCGAGGAATGGAAGAATTGCTATAAAAAGCTTTTCTATTCTCAGTGGATAGAAGAGGTGAGATACTCGTTCCCCGCGCTGTACGGATTTACCGCCGAAGGTCAGAACGAAGCGGTAAGAGATTTCTGCAGAGCGGACGAGATAGGATTCGCCGCGGCTCAGAGGGAGATCCCGGGAAAGCTTAATTCGGAAAGGGACGTCGTGCCCGAGTCATTAAAGGAAGAATACGATAAGGATAAAGCGGATTTTATACACGAATCGGAACTTAAGCGCGGAAAGAAATCGATAAGGACTCTGCTTAAGGATATGCCTGAATTCATACAGAAGCTCAAGCCGTGTTTCATGATGTCGCCGCTCAGCGTAAGTTCTTATCTCAGCGATACCGCGATAAAGTTCGATGTCGTGATATTCGACGAAGCGTCTCAGGTATTGCCTGAGGACGCAATGTGTTCGATCTTCCGCGGCAAGCAGTTGATAGTTGTCGGAGACTCTCAGCAGATGCCGCCCAGCAATCTGTTCGCTTCGGGGATAGACTCTCTCGAAGACGAAGAGGACGATGAGTGCGAAACCCGTTCTGAGACAGAAGACCTGGGCGAATCAATACTCGAACTCAGCGCGAGGGTGATGGACGGCATAAGCCTGAAATGGCATTACCGCAGCAGGAACGAAAGACTTATCGCATTCTCTAACGCCAATTTCTATTACGGCAATCTGCAGACCTTCCCGGGCGTAGCGGCGACAACGGAAGATTACGGCGTTGAGCACGTTTACGTGCCTGACGGCGTGTACGTAAGAAGGGACAAAAACAACCCGATCGAGGCTGAAAAAGTCGCGGATCTCGTTTTCGAGCACATGAAAAAGCACCCCGAAAGGAGCCTCGGAGTCGTCGCGTTCGGTCTTAAACAGAGGGACACCGTCGAAAACATGATAAACAGACGCAGGGCTGCGTTGACCGATCCCGACGAGATAGCCGCGGCAAACGAATTTTTCAGCGAGACTAAAGACGAGCCGTTTTTCGTCAAGAACCTCGAAACGGTGCAGGGGGACGAAAGAGATACGATAATATTCAGCATGGGCTACGGCAAGGACGAGGAAGGCAAATTCGCTCAGCGTTTCGGTCCTCTCAACAACAAGGGCGGAGAGAGAAGACTGAACGTAGCGGTGACGAGAGCTAAAATAAACGTGAAACTCGTCACTTCGGTGCATGCGGGAGAGGTCGTCGTGACCGATAAATCTTCAGAGGGAACACGGCTTCTCAAGGCGTATATCGACTATGCGGAAAACCCCGGAAGGGCGAGCGGAGCTTATGACGTCGGCGGTAGTATCGTGCGCAGCGTTGAGGACGACGTATACGAATTCCTCGTCGCAGAGGGCTTTGAAGTGGAAAGGAACGTCGGCGCGTCGAAATACAGGATAGACCTTGCGGTAAAACGCCCGGGAAGCGGCGAATACGTCGTTGCTATCGAGTGCGACGGAAGAGGATATCAGAGAACTAAAAATACGAGAGACCGCGACCGTCTCAGAAGGGACGTGCTCAAGAATATGGGCTGGAAGGTATACAGAATATGGTCGGCGGAGTGGATAGCGGACAGGGAAGAGGAAAAGAACAAACTCGTCGGATTCGTTACGCTTGCGCTTGCTTAGACGATCAAAGGCTGACTTGCCGTTATATATTGACAAGTTATAGGGCTTATAGTAAAATAAATCATAGCGACGCGCTCGCGCGCAATATAGGATAAGGGAAGAGATGAGAGGTTTTTCTGAATTTTCCTGGTTTTGTTGTTTGAACGACAAAATATTGCTGCACGCTTTCGGAAAAGACGAAGGCGCGGCAGCTTTACGCTACGCGCGCGAAGCTGGCGATGCAGACAAGGACAGAATACTCGTTCTCTGCGACGGAGAAGCCGAAGAGATCATAGAAAAAGCGCAGGGATACGTACCCGATACCGTAAATATTTACCGCGCGGCGGCGTTTTCTCTGGTATGGAAAAACGCTCCCGCCGCTTTTTCGCGTTCGTTGCTTACCGACCCTTCTGTCGGGAAAAAGGTAACGATCGCTTTTTACGGCTCAGACGCTTATACTTTAGAGATATTCAAGGCGCTCGTTTCTACTTATATCGAAATAAGGCGCACGCCTTGCGGCGTAAAAGCCGAAAAGATAAAATACGTTTTTTTCGCGGATAAAGACGAAAGGGAAAAGCTCAAGGACCTTCCGTATTTCTCTGCGGGGAAAGCGCTTGAAGAAGCAAAAGGAAAAGCGGGGTATTACGAGTTGCCGTCGCAGCTGGCGGAAATTTCGGTAAAAGAGTCTGACGACGGGGACTGCTTTAAGAACGCGTTCGTATGGGCGGTCGTCGTCGGCGGTCGCGAAAGAGCTGAAAAAGTCGCCGCGGAGCTTAAGGAAAAAGGACTGGAGCACGCCGTGTTCTACGCAGGGAACAAAGACTGCGGAAGGGACGGCTTATATGAGTTTGACGCTTCGGACGACTGCGCGGGGTTTTATCTTAAGATGCTTCTGATAGCGTTTTCGAGAGACGCGCTGTACGATTCGCTAAAAGGCGGGGATCCGAACGCCTTGCTTGCCGAAAAGCGTAAGAAATGGAAAGAGGGCGCGAAGCTTAAGGTCAAGAGAGATTCCAATCTGTACGCCGCGCTTGCGTTAAGAGGATTGTTGCTTTCGTTGGGGTTCGATTGCAAAGAAGGAGCAAAGAGCGATATTTTCGCTTTTAACGCGGTTTACGACGACGGTAATCCTCGCGTGACGGATAAAGACGGCAAGGTCTGTTACGACAACGCCGTATGCGCGAAAGACAGCTTAAGGACTCATCTCGCATTCAGAGAGCATCTGAGATGGAACGAGTATATGTTTGCGTGCGGGGTCGGACCCGCGTCGAAAGAAGAGCACGCCGCGCGCGATAAGAACGGCTTGCTCGCAGAGGGCAAACACGTCAACGTCACGACCTGGAAAGGGCTGGAAGACTACAGAAAGGTCGAGGCGAAAAGAAAGGGAACGGACGAAGAAAGCACGGACGTGCAAAGATACGATTTTCAGCTTGCGGACGGTGCGGCGGATATGCTTGCATCTGCGGGGTATTCTATTACTGAGATACGGGGGAGAAAGATATGAAAAAGGTTCTGTTGATATTGTTGTCGCTTCTCGGGGTCGGTCTGATCCTGCCGCTGGGATTGTTTTGGGACAACGAAATTTTTCTTATGATCGTCAATATGTTGCGCGGACTTGTGGTAATAGCTATTCTGTATTGCGCGATCATATGGATATATTTCAGATTAAGAAGAAAAGCGGACAAAAAGTACGTCGCTGAGATCGCCACCGTTTTATCCGTGCTGGCGCTGAGCGTTGCGGGAAAGGTACTGGCGATAATAATGAAAGTCGACGATAACGGTAACTTTTCGGTTGAATTACCGAAAGACGGGTGGCAGGCTGTCGCGGCAATGTATTATTCGCTGTATCAGGCGATAGGAGGGCTTTCTTTCGAAGGACTTGCTAATTACGATTATTACGAGTGCTGGCGCACTATAATTTACGCGGGCACTTCCGTGCTGGCGGGACTGGTCGCTATCAGTATCATCACTTTCAGCTTCAGCTATGAGATATACAGCACGGCTGCGTGGCTGACTACCTGGAAGCGCAACCGCAAGATATACGTATTCACCGCGGTCACCGAAGACAGCGTGATCCTCGCTCACAGCATTGCGGATCATCACGCTAAGAACGGTCAGAAATATCTGATAATCTTCTTGAGGACAGAAGGACAGGAAGGTTTCGACGGTAAGAATCCTCTGCATATCGACATAATGCATTCGGGTTTTTTGTTCAGGAGCTATTCTCCCGGCAGAAAAAACAAGTCGATACCGGAATTCCTCGGGATAAAGATAAAAAACGACTACTGTCTGCAAAAGGATAACGTTTTCGAAAAACATAAAAAAGATATCGAAGCAGACAAAATCGCGGAATTGCATATATTCGCCCTCGACTGGGAGAAGGGCAAGACCAGCGAAAACGACAAGCTGGTGTGCGAAGACGTTGCAAGGATCACTGAAAAGCTGTTTATGAAAAAGCTTTCTTTCAGTCAGAGATGGAAGCTTCGCACAGCAGGCAATTACGAAGGAGAGGACTGCTTCAATCCTGAATTTCTCTTCAGGATGAACAGGCTGGGAATGATCATAAATTATCATTTTCTCGTAAACGAAGAAATAGATATATCAAACGTGGATTCGCGTTTCGAAAACGAGATCGCAAAGTTCGCGCCGGGAGGAGAATACGATAAAGGCGATGAAAAATCGAAATATCTGAGGACGATCGGCACGCTTGCGAAAAAAGTGTTGTACGACGAGATAGAAGAAAGGGAGAAAAGAACTAAAAATTATGCGGCAGTAATGGCAGATATAGCTGAAAAAGCCGAAAAAACAGCTGAAGAAGCCGAGGAAAACGCAAAGAAAGCCGAAGGTAAGACGGGGGCTGCCGAAGAAAAGGCGCGCGAGGACGCGAAAGAAGCGCGTGACGAAGCGGATAAAGCCCGTGACGAAGCTAATATCGCGGCAGAAGCCGCAAAAAAAGCCGCGGCAGCAGCAAAAGATACTAAAGTTGTCAGAGAAGAGAAAAGAAAGGCTTTTCTTAATTATAAACGTCACTTTGTGTTCGACGCGATAAACGAAGCCAATATGGCGGCTTTTTCATACGTCGGAAAAAGAGAAAAGCTTATCAAAGAGTATCCAAAACTTTATGCCAACGACGTCTCTGGAGATGAATACCGCGTACTTGTTATTGGTTTCGGTCAGAACGGACAGCAGACAATGAAGATGTCTTACATATTCGCAGCTGCAGGCGACCATACGGTTTCGGACGGACAATACGTGGAAAAAAGACGTTTTGTTCCTGACACCGAAAAAAACAAAAGTCAGGCAGATAAAGCAAAACAACAATGCATCAAAAATCTTCAGGACAGCAAATTGGTCGAGTATAAGCCGCAAGCGTTTGTTGCGGAAGTATACGATAAAAACGCGTCCGAAGTCGGCGGCTTGTTCAGCATTAAGCATCCTGCGATAAGCGTTGATATGCCGCAAAGTACAAGCGACCAGTACATATACGATTACGTGCCGGTAAAGGTCAGGCTGCACAGCGAATCGGCGTACAGCAAAAAAATATTAAATAAGCTTGACAATCTGTTGGGAAGCGAACCGGGCAAAGAACAGAGCGAAAACAAAGAACAGAGCGAAAACAAAGAACAAAGCGAAAACAAAGAACAAAGCGAAAATAAGCAGAAAGATTACAACCTTATAATAATCGCGCTCGGCGACGACGATAGTAACGTGAATATAGCCAACGCTATTCTCGAAGACAGCAAGCACGAAAAACTTTCGTCGGACATAAAGAAAAAAGAAAACTGGCAGGTCATCGCGATAAATCTGAGAAACAAACTCAACTACGATCGCATAAACTGGCAGGAAAAAGACGAAAAGACTTTTGAGCACATAAAAGTCATAAGGTTCGGAAGTTCGGAGGAAATGTACAGTTACGACCATATCGTCGACATGAGTCTCGCTAAGCAATGGAACTACGGTTATAACGTGATAAAATACGAAAAAAAAGAGGAAAATACGGAGAAAGAACAGGAAGAAGGAAAAGAGAATAAGGAAGACGAAAAAGAAGTTCAGGAGAATAAAAGCGTAGAAAAAGAACGGACAGACAAGCCTAAATACGTGATCCAGAAACTGAGGAAGGCAGTCAATGACGTTGTCATCAATGAAAACGACGGGGTAAAATCCGATTCGGATAATACAGTCGGCGAACTGCAGAAAGAAATCGATATAAACGGCAACAAAGCCGAAGCAGAGCGCCAATGGGCGGAGGCAATGTATTATTCCAGGACATCGAGCTGTTACGCATGTAAAATGCCTGCGTTTATAAAGAGCTATTGCGTCGCGCAAAAATATTGTGATAAAGGCGATTATGCAAACGTATCTATTGCGAACATGGTAAAACTCGGCGCAGTGGAACACGACAGATGGACAAGATATATGGTGGCTTGCGGTTTCAAGAAAGGAAACGGCAAGGAACCGTACTTTAAAGAGCATAATTATATCGAAGAGTACAAATATATTGACTCTCAACACAACGATATGCTCAACGTGCTCAACGCGTTGATGGAAGAACCCGACGGGGAGCATAACGACCCGAAGAAAATATGACCGCGTAACAACGGAAAATAGACAAAGGAAGACAAAATAGTATGAAAGTTTTAATAAGATTTAATCTCAGCGAAGGAAAAGATATTTCTGAAGAAACTGCAGAAAAGCTGAATACGGTAGCGATAAAGATCGGCATAATCTTAAGAGGTATGGAGATCGTTCATTTAGACGCCGTAAAACTGACCTTCTACAGCGAGAAACATATCGAAATTACCAACGAGATATACGATCGTATCGATAAGGTGCTGAAAGACGCAGGCTTCGACGACGCCGTCATAGCTTTCGGAGCCGATTATTGCGACAGCGACGAAACAGAGGAGTCGGATGAAGTAGCCGCAGATCTTGAAGAGAAAGAAAAAGACACTTTCGACGAATTTTTCGATAAACTCGAAAAAGAGGACAAGAAAGAAGACGAAACCGTGAGCGGAGACGTGTCGGACATGAAAAAAGCTTTCGACGAAAAAGTCGGAAAGAGCGGCTTGTACGGCGATAAAGCGGATATGGCTGCCGAAAGCTCCGATGAGCTCAACGACTCTCTTGGTAGCGACGATAACGACGAAGGATCTCTGAACGAATGGGTTCGCGAAAAGCTGAGAAACGGCAAAGGCAACACCGGCTTAGCGAAGAAAGAAGGGCAAGAAAAAGAGACTTTCGGCGGCGTACAAAGGCGTATCGCTGATCTGAAAGCCGCGCTTGCGAAAAAGGTAAAGGGACAACAGCATGCGATAGACTCTTTCGTCAGAGCATATTTCGGCGCGGAAGTACTTGTGGAAAAGGATCACAAAGGACCTCTCGCGACATTCCTGTTTGCAGGACCTCCGGGATGCGGAAAGACGTTTATTTCAGAGTGCGCGGCTGAATTTCTTAAAGACCGTGAATACGCCAGATTCAATATGAGCGAATACAGCGAATACGGGGCGAGCGTGAACGGCTATGAGATCAACAATACGCCGGGCGTGATAACCCAGTTCGTCAAGAAAAACCCGAAATGTATCGTTCTTTTCGACGAGATAGAAAAAGCCTCTCAGCAAAATCTCAAACTGTTTTTGCAGATACTCGACGCAGGCGTGATAAGAGACCACGGCGACCGAAAGAACGTGTCTTTCAAAGACGCGATACTCATATTTACGACCAACGTCGCGAGAAACCTGTACGATGACGTAGACGGGGCAAATCTTTCGGGGATAACTAAAAGCGCGATAGTTTCCGCGCTTGCTACAGACGAAAACCCGATGACGAGAAAGCCTTATTTCCCGCAGGAACTTGTCTCTCGCTGGGCTAAGGGCACCGTCGTAATGTTCAACCGTCTTGAGCCGTACGCGATTAAGGAGATAGTTCTTTCAGAGCTGAAAAACAAGATCGCGACAGCTGAAAAGAATACGGGGCTTAAGATAAACTGCGATTTCGATAAGACTGCTTCGCTTATCATGTATTCCGTCGGCGGCAGCGGCGACGCGCGTACCATGGTCGGCGAGGTCACCAGATTTATCGAAAGCGAACTCTTCGACGCGGTAAGTCAGCTCACACGCAGGAAGATGGACGTCGATAATCTGAAAGAGATAACGCTTAACGTCGATTATAAAAAGAGCGATGCGAAAAACTTTTTCGAAGTGAGCGAGAAAGTCCCCGTACTGTTCGCCACCGACAAAAAATATAACGCGCAACTCAAGAAAGCGTGCGCCGAAGCAAAAGACGTAAAGGCTATATTCTGTAATTCCGCGGAAGCTACCAAAAAAGCTTTCGACAATGAAATAAGCGCGATCGTCCTCGACGTGTTTATGAAAGAAAAGGACGCTCAGGACAGGCCAAGCGATCTTGAGGATATGGAAAGCGAAGGAGTGAGACTTTTCGATTTTATAATTGAAAAATATCCCGAAATACCGATATATCTGTTCAACGACGAAGAAAAAGGTTATGACGACGTAGCTTTCGATACCTTCCTTGCAAGGGGAGCTAAAGGAGTTGTGCATTTCAGAAGCGGCGAAACGGAGGAAAACGTTTCAGGTCTTACCTATGTGAAAGACGCGACTATCACCGGAAACAATTTTTACAAATTGACCAGATCCAGCAATATCCTGACGTATAACTGCGCGCAGGAGATAGTAAACGACGGCAAAGAACTGCGCATTAACGTGCGCAGGCTGGAGATAAAGCGTTCAGTAAAAGCCGAAGACAGGGGAAGCGTTCTGGCGGATATGTCCAGACCCGACGTCAAGTTCTCGGACGTAATAGGATCCGAAGACGTAAAACAGGCGATGACGGAATGCGTGAAATATCTGAAAAACCCGAAGCAGTATACTTCGTCAGGCAAAAAGGCGCCCAAAGGCATACTTCTTTACGGACCTCCCGGAACCGGCAAGACGATGCTCGCAAAAGCGCTTGCGGGCGAGACGGACGTAACGTTTATCGAAAAAAACGCTACCGAATTCTATAAAAAATACGTAGGAGAGGGACCTGAAAGCGTAAGAGATCTTTTCAGAACGGCAAGAAGATACGCGCCTTCCATTATCTTTATCGACGAGGTGGACGGTTTCGCAAGAAAGAGGACAGGCTCCGAATTCACTCACAACGCTGAAGAGCTTCTTACGACTTTCCTTTCCGAGATGGAAGGTTTCAGAAGTAACGAAAACAGACCCGTTATAGTCGTATGCGCGACCAATTACGGGATTAAAGCCGAAGAAGACGGCGAGAAAGTGCTCGATCCCGCGTTCGTAAGACGTTTCGATAAGAGGATACTTGTCGATCTGCCCGATAAGGAAGACAGAGAAAAACTCATACGCCATTATCTCGAAGGTAAGGGCGTTGATCCCGAAGGGCTCGAAAGCGGCATTTCGATGCTTGCTAAAAAAACTGTCGGATACAGTCATTCGGGGATAAAAGACATCGTCGTTTCGCTCGTGGAGCGCGCCGACGGGCAGGAGATAACAGACGCGATGCTCGAAGAAGCGCAGGATATGGACGAACACGGAAAGAGTAAGGAATATTCTAAAGAATCCGTGCTCAGGACCGCGCGCCACGAGGCAGGACACGCTATGGTATCCTGGGCGACGGGCAAGATGCCCGCGTATATGACGATAGTGTCTCGCGGATCGTACGGCGGATATATGATGCACGACAACGACGATAAAGAACTTGTCGATTCAAAGAGCGATATTCTGGACAGGATATGCTGCTCCCTCGGCGGCAGAGCGGCAGAACTCGTATATTACGGCGACGAAGCGGGATTGACCAACGGTGCTTCTTCCGACCTCAGAAAGGCGACCGAACTTGCCGTGATGATGATCGGCAGCTGGGGCATGCACGGCGACAGACTCGCCGTAGCGGAATGTTTCGGTGAGGCGGTCGACAAAGATCTGTACGCAGAAGTCAACGCGCTTATGAACAAAGAACTCGCGCGCGCCGTAAAGTTCATCATAGACAACAGAGAAAAGGCGGACAAGCTGATCCAGGCGCTTCTCGAATACAACAGTCTCGATTCGAAGCAAATGGAAAAAATACTCGGAGCGCCGCCGGTAAAGGAATAAGGGATAAGCGGAAAGAGAGATGCTCTTACGTTTCGCGCCCTTTCGTATTGCCTAATGAAAAAGGCGAACTCAAGGAACACCTTGACGGTATACGTGTCCGCGGAGGCGGCGACACGCCCGAAAGCGCGCTCGAAGCGTTGATTAAGGCTAAAAAACATTTCGGAAAAGAAGCTTACCGCCGCGCGATACTGCTGTTTACAAACGCGCCGTATAAAGAACCTTCTGAATATGTACCTTATGCTGAAAAAAGAAAGACCGCGCGATATGCTTGAGCAAGCAGGCGGATTTTCAGCTAAAGGGTACACCGGCGCAATTGCCGTCGTTGCCCCGAATTGCCGGGAATGGCGGAAGACGGAAGATATCTTTTCGACAGATAAATTCTATTATTTTAACATGTTATATGACGGAAACGAATCGCAGATGATAGAAAAAGCTGACGACGTTAAATCGATTTTAAACAAGTTTTTCTGTTTAAACGAATGTTACTAAATCCGTTTTTACCTATAATTTACAGTAATATACGGTCGCAAATCTTGACCTTCGGACGCAAATCGGTTAAAATATAACCGTAAGTAAATAGAGGAGCAAAAACGAACGATACGTCTGACAGGCATCTTGTACCGATATGAAACAGGGAATTATTTTTCGTCACAACGTAAAGTGATATTGACAGCGTAGGGCTGTAATGTTATAATATTTGTTAAGATTGACGTTTGATACGGTTAAAAAACGCATCGCACGCGATAAGAGTTCAATATAGGAATTAAACAGAAAATACTGATATCCGGAGGGAAATATGGATTTAAGAAGATTGAAAAAGTATTGTGTAGACATAGTATTCTGCATTGACACCACAGGCAGTATGTCGCCGATAATCCGGTCGGTAAAAAAATATGCAGTGGATTTTTACGATAAAGTCCATTTTGAAATGGAGTTGCAGGGTAAGCAGGTAGATCTGCTCAGAGTAAAAGTCATTTCTTTCAGAGACTTTGCCTGCGACGGCGAAGAAGCTCTTAAACAGTCCGACTTTTTCGTGCTGGACGAACAGAAGACGGAATTCGAAGATTACGTAAACGGACTCAGGGCTTCAGGCGGCGGAGACGAACCCGAAAACGCACTCGAAGCGTTAGTTGAGGCGATAAGGAGCGACTGGACTTTCGAAGGCGCTAAGAAACGTCAGATAATAGTTTTATTTACGGACGCCAGCTCGTTGCCCCTTCTCGAAAGGGAGAGGACTGCGGGTTATCCCGCGGATATGCCTCAGAATATCGACGAGCTGAACGCTATGTGGATGGGAGCGGCGCCCTTCGGTGCAAGCTCTTACGATCCTGAGGCGGGCAGACTGATAATAATGGCGCCCAACGTTGAGCCGTGGAATCAGATAGCCTCAACATTCGAAAGATGCTGGTTTAAGAAGGTAGAAGACGGCACGGGTCTCGAAGACGTGAATATGGACGACGTTGTCAATCTGATCGTCAAGTCGATCGGCGGATCGCAGATGTAAGAAATATCCCGACGGGAGTATCGGTCGGGAGATCGGGTGTATATGAAATTCACGGTAAATATTCAGAGAAGGAACAGGCGCAACGCGCCGGTCGGGCAGGACGCGTACCCTTACGCTTCGGACAATTTTCTGATCGTCGCGGACGGGTTGGGCGGTTCGGGAGGCTTTGTTCACAAGGAGACAGATCCCGCGTTTTACGACAGGGAAAAGGCTGTCAAAGCCATACTTTCTGTATTTCCCGACGCGTCGGCAGACGGAGCGGTAGCAAGATACGCTGAAGAGGCTTTCAAAGATACGTTTGAAGAGGGAAGGACGGGCGAAAGCGCGTACTTCGCTTCGCGTTTTCTTGCGCTGGCGACCATATACGCTTTTGAAGAAGCGAAGATCTTCGACGCTGAGATCGCGGCGTCGTCCGACGGAGAAGACGACAGACGTTTCGCCGAGGCTTTCAGAGACTATCTCGTAGACAAAGAGCTTGCTCTCGCTGATGCTGTCGGACTGGATAAAAACAAGGTTCCTGACGGCATGCTTTTTTTGCCGTCCACTCTCTGCGTGGTGCTTTATAAAGAAAATGCCGACGACGTAGACGTTCTCGTGCTCTACGCGGGCGATTCGCGCGCGTACTGCTGGGACGAAAAAGGGCTCAGAGCGCTTACCGTAGACCACAACGACGAAAGCAGGATGATGAACAATCTGATCGCCCCGCTTGCGAAGCCGTTTATAGAGCCCAGAAGATACCGTCTGAAAAAACCGTGTGCCGTTTTCGCGGCTTCGGACGGCATATACGATTCGATCTATACGCAGAAGCCGCTTTATCTCGAAGCCGTGCTTTTCGACGCGTTCGCCAAGGCATACGCAGAAACTGCCGCTGAAGGAGAGACTGACGAGGAGAAATTCGCAGCGTGCGCAGAGAAGATAAAAGCCGATTATTCAGGCGACCTCGGCTCTCACGACGACAGCAATACGATGGCAATGGCTATGTTCGGATACAGCGGTTTCGACGACTTTGCTAAAGTTGCGGCAAAGAGGATAAAGTATCTTGAAGGTCTGCATCCCGATTGGGACAAATATCTGTACGTGGACGCGGATATGCGCGGCGAAGAAAGCAGGATAAACAGAAATATGCTGACAAGGATATACTGCGACCGTTCGGAGGAGATTGAAAAGTTATATCTTGAGGACAAGGGGATGAAAGCCTTGCCTTCCGAAAGCAGAAAAAGCAGCGTATCGGATTTCTGCACGGTACGCGCAAAGAAAGACGGATACCTTTCTTTAAAAGAGATGGCAGAAGAAATGTCTGCGAGGTATTTCGACGACTGCAAGAAGAGGGAACTTCCTTCGGGGCTCAAAACTTTCGGCGAGATATTCAGACTTTCTGACGAAAAAAACGTAAAAGACTTCTGGTTCAGAAACGGCGCAAGACTGGTCTGCGAGAGTATTGCAGGGGTCGGCGTCGGCAGATCGCTCAACGTAAACGTCAACGATATACTTCTTCCCAAGGTCGAACAGCGCGTAAGAGAAGTCTACGGCAAAGCGTACCGTCTCCGCACAGAGCTGCAGAAGATAATGGACGAATACGACAAAAATCATTACTCGCTTATAAAGGAATGAATAAGCCGTAAATACGGCAGGATACAAAAGGATTGCGGATATGAATGTTAACGGTTACGAATTTTCCGAATGGACTTTTTCAACGGGCGGAGAAATAGCGTTTGCACGAAAGGACGGGAAACGCTATTTTATAAAGAGATACAATGCCGCGCTGAAACCGTCAGAAACTGCGTCTCCCGAAATAAGAGCCATACAGGAAGAAAAGTTTTCCCGTCTTACCGGAAGGCGCGATCGCATCAATGCCGCGCTTGCGGAAGCAGACGACCCGACGGTGGTAAAGACGGTGGAGACTTTTGTTCACGATGGTCATCTTATAGAGGTGAACGTTTGCGTGGAAAACGTAGCGACCGTGTCTGAAGTATCTATTCTGTCGGAAAAGGAAAAGTCTGAAGCTTTGCTGTCGGCTGCACGCGCCGTCGCGCTGATACATTCCAAAGGTCTCGTACATTCGGATATAAAACCCTCCAACCTTCTTATGGTCAAAGAAGGCGGAAGGGTAGAAGCGAGACTTATCGATTTCGATTCGAGTTATTTCACGGACGAAAAGCATACGCTTAAGAGCGTGTGCGGAGACGATTTTTACGGCGCGCCCGAGACTGTCGCGAATATGGGCGACGACGATCCTGAACTAAGAAGCTATCTGAGCGAAAAGGCAGATATCTTTTCTCTCGGGCTTACGCTTTACGAATATTATACGGGCAAAAAATACGATACGGGTGCGGATGAGACGCGCGCTTGGAGTCTTGTCTGCGACGGAGAGAAGATCTCTTTGGGAGACGATATCAAAGAACCTTTGCGGTCGACGATAGAGAAAATGCTCAGCTACGAGCCCGCCGACAGACCGTCGGCTCAAGAGGTCTGCGACGTTATCGCGGGTATGGTCGCTAAGGGAACGACAGAAGAAAAGAGAGAGGCTCCGAAGAAGAAAACCGAAGAACCCGAAGCGCCTAAAGAAAAGGCGCGCGGCGGAGCGGGAGTGATGACCAGACCCGACGACGGCTATCCGCTGACCGACCCCTGGAGAGAAGACAATATCGATTTGATAAAGGAAAATCTCGAATTTTACGGATTCGTAAGGGTAGAAAGGATATCGGATCCGAAGGGTGACAGATATTATAAGCTCATAAAGCGCAACGGCATGAGTGTGCTGCGCAAGAAAGAGCAATTGATACTTATGATGTGCGCCCGTGAAAAAGACGAAGCAGTTGTATCTGACGAGGAAACTTCTGATACAAGAGAGGTCGTAAATGCTGAAACAGCTTCAGCGGACGAAACTGCCGTTGAGGCTCCGGAGACGGAAGAAACCGAACGTGAGCTGCCTGAAGACGGCGTTATCGCAGGAGAATGCGATATATGCGCGCCGTGGGACGGACACGATATCGTCTTTGTCAGAGACACTCTTGTCGGGCTTGGTTGCAAAAAAGTAGAGAGAATGAACCCCGCAAAGAAATTGTACAGGATCGTATTCGCAAGGGAGTCTAACGTAAACACTCGCGAAGAGTGTATCTCAAGAGGTTACGCTGTCGAAAAGTTCCCCGCAGCAGCACGCGGCGGCGTCAGCGAAAGGGCGTTAAACAAAATGTGGGACGGCGATTCAGGCTCTTTCGACAGGTCGGCTATGGCAGCGAAACGCGTTAGTTCGATAGCGCGTTGCGTACATGACGGTCACAAAGAATACGAGGTCACTTTCATGACTCCGTCGGGAAAAGAGCGCAAATGCATACTGGACTATTCTTCGCTCAGAATGCTGGGACTGATAGTGTAACGCAAACGATCGCAATAAAGCTCCGCAGTCGCGGAGCTTTATTGCAATTTGTTTAAAACGTTTTTTATGCTTGCTGAGTATTCTGTGCGATTTCTTCTTTACCGTCAGGCAGAGCGGTTTTTGGTTTGGATTTTCTGTTTATCATGAAGTAATAGATTATACACATTACAAGACTTACCGCGGCTGACGCAGGTACTGCTATGCCTATGAACATCATATTCGTATTTTCAAGAGAGCTGAAATAATACGAAAGAGGGATTCTTACCAGGAAAGCCGTGAGAATGCCTTGCACCATAACGAACGTGGTCTTTTTCAGTCCGTTGAAATATCCCAGCATACAGAAAGATACCGCGATTATAATGTATTCGAATGAACAGCTCTTGAAATACTCGGCGGTAGAGGCAATGACCGCGCTGTCCTGAGTGAATATTCTTGCCAGCATATCGCCCGCAAAGAAAGTGACCAAAAACATTATTATACCGAAGCTTAGAGATACCGCGCTTGCACAGAAGAGGGATTGCTTTGCGCGCTTGAGGTTGCCGTGTCCTGCGTTTTGCGCGACAAAAGCGGAAAGAGCAGACAGGAAAGACATCGGCACGATAGACAGGAATACGAAAAGTTTTTCCGCAATGCCTATGCTTGCCGACTGTGTTACGCCCAGTTTGTTTACGATAGCCGTTATTATAAGAAACGAAATGCTTACCAGAAAATCCTGAAGAGCTATAGGTGCGCCGACGGTTATGATATTCTTGACGCTGCCTTTTTGAGAAAAGCCCTTTTTGGTTACGGGGAAGGGCAGCTTTTTCTTTTTTACGTATATCAAAGAAAATATCACGCTGCAAGCCTGCGCGATTATCGTTGCCAGCGCTGCGCCCGCGGCGTCCATATGCAGAACGGCTACAAAGACAAGATCGAGCACGATATTTATGCAGCACGCAATAAGGACGAAAACAAACGGCGTTATTGAATTTCCTATACCTCTGAATATTCCGCTTATCGCGTTGTATGCGGTTATGAAAATCATTCCGCAACCGCAAATGCGTATATAAAGAGCAGTCTGTTCAAGTGCTTCTTCAGGCGCTTGGAGCAATTTTGCGAGCGGAGTGGGGATGATGACAAGCACCGCAGTGATCACCACAGCTATCACGCTGAACAGTTTGACCATTGCACACACTACGTAGTTCGCGTTCTCAGGTTTTCCTGACCCGACAGCTTGTCCGATAAGGATCGTTATGCCCATGGTAAGACCCGTTACGATAGAGGTTACCGCAACCATAAGCTGTCCGCCGGTCGCAACAGCCGACATGCTCGCAGGCGAGCCGAATTGCCCCACTACAACAAGGTCTACAGCACCGTAAAGCGACTGCAAGAACAGCGACATCATAAGGGGAATCGCAAATTTGATCAACGGGGGAAGGATTTTGCCTTCCAGAAAATTATCCTTTGAAATATCGTTCATGTCTTATATTCTCAATAGCAGAGTATAATATTTTGTAAAAAAAGTCAAACAATGATCTTACATTCTCTAAACAGGATGATATTATACAATAAGCAGGTTTAATTTAATAACATAATAATGATTGCTGATTCAAAAATAAAATATTCTTAGCTTTGTCTTAAAAAGTTTCCAAGCTTTGCTTTTCCCCCATAAAGAGGGATTCGTAAGGAGCGAAGCGACGGAATAGAGAGCGTGCATCGTAACAGTTTCTTTTTGTTTCCATTTTCTTTACCTCCGAGAAATATATTTGCCTTTCGGCAGGCAAGGAAAGGAGCATAAGCCGAATTGAGGTAAAGATAAATTTTAATCGCTATCCGAAAGTCAACGGAAAAAAGAAAAATCCTTGCCTTAATGTTTGAATAGTCAGAACATCTGAACAAGGATTTTACGCCGTTTACTTTCGGGAGGATTATGGGACAATGCCAAACGAAAAGGCAAATTCGGAGGAAAAGAAAAGCCATGGGACAAGAAAACACGTTTTCTGCGAATAAGCAGTTCGGAATAAGGTACACAATGAAACGGAAATTAAGCGAGAGGGCGAAAAGCGGAGAAATGCCCAAAGCGGTTCAGCGGGCATCTCCGCTCGCTACTGCTTTTCCGTACTGCGACCCTCTAAAGCTATGTAGGCGTGTGCTTGTCTGGCGGAGCGAAGCGACGCCACTTGTCATAGACAAGCGCACGTCAGGGTGCCATTCCATAGTTTTTGCCATTTTATCAGCCGAAAACGTGACCTATAGTCCGTTGTGAAAAAAGTCACTTTTCATTATAATATCTATATGCTTGAGGAGGATATAATGGATATCAAAAGTTTAGTCGGGAAAAGGGTTAAAGAATTAAGGAATAATATGGGAATTAGTCAAGAAGAACTTGCCGATTTGGCAGGTTTGGACAGGACTTATATTACAAGCGTTGAATGCGGCAGGCGAAATATTTCGATTGTAAATATTGAAAAATTAGCAAAAGCATTGAAAGTGAGCCTCTCCGAATTTTTCACATTTTAATCAAGGAGAAATACTTATGACGAAAACGGAATTGTTTATACAACTTGCACAGCCGGACGCTAACGGAATGAGTCGTTGGGTATCTGCAAGCGAATTTGTGGGGCAATATGCCGACTTAAAATTTGGTAACGGTGCATCTTGGGCAAGAAAAGAATCCACGCTCGCCAAGAAATACATTATTGAATTTGATAAAAGTATCACCCCGGGGAACGGCATAGATAGAATTCGTCTCAATGGATTTAATGACGGAGACTATTCTCAACATATCCGCGCAGATATTAAAAGGGCAATTAAAGCACGCCGTTGTGTGGTATTAGGAACGTCAAATCCTGAGGTTGACCATAAAAACGGCATGAAAAATGAGGCCCGAGTGATGCGCAATGAAGATCAACGCTTGGAAGATTTTCAACCTTTAAGCAAAGCTGCAAATGATGCCAAACGTCAGTATTGCAAGGAATGTATGAGAACCGGAATTCGTTATGATGCCAAGAAATTGGGCTACCCGATGTCTTACTACAAGGGCGCTGCAACTCACCATAACGAAGAAAATGCTTGTGAAGGTTGTTATTGGTATGACCCAATAGAATTTAAGAATCATTTACAGGAGAAAAAATAAATATGTCTTTAATAAAAGGTATTACTATTGAAGAAATAAAAAAAATTTTTTCTAATAACCGAATAAAACGTAATTATCTTGAGATATTATCTAATTCTATCACAATAGATGTGAAAAATTTGCATACCGATGACTTAGATAATGTTATTGTGGGTACTTGGGAATACCATAAATCCAAACAAATTATAAGAGATTTATTTTTAGCATCAGAAAAATATGAGAATAATAGGAACAGTGGTAGTAAAATAACGGCATTGATGGATGAATGGGATGAAATGAGGTTGGGCAAATTTGATTGGCCATTTAAACCAAAGATGTTTGACCAATATGTTCACTCTATAAATAGAAGGCCGTTAACTGAAAAAGAAAAAGATGAGGCTGTAGCTATCGATGCCATTAAATACCGTAGAATCAAAGATATAAATGCACAAAGAAATGATTATATTGAATATTTGATTTTTAAAAATAACGATAATATAATTCCT
Source organism: Candidatus Ornithoclostridium faecavium (assembly GCA_018714045.1). GTDB lineage: Bacteria > Bacillota > Clostridia > Christensenellales > UBA3700 > Ornithoclostridium > Ornithoclostridium faecavium. The sequence continues at coordinate 5,856 of DVNX01000114.1, read as the reverse complement.
ACTTTTACTAATAAACGCGGGGTTGATTTTTATATTAATGGAGAACCTTTTGATCAAAAAGTTAGCAGAAGCGTTGGAAAGAATTTTATTGATGAGTATGGGGAAGATTATAGAGAAATAGCCATTCAGAGACCGGATTTAGTAGCAAAATGTCTATATAAATACCAAGATGAAGAAAGATTTGGATTTGAGCCTCGCCTTTTAATTGTCTATTTGGATTCTGATTTAGAGATTGAAGATATAGAAAACTCGCTTGTAGAAGTTAATTTTAACAATCCTATAAATTTAGAATTTGACTATAGGCATTCTGACGGTAGAATTATCACATACAAAACTTATTGCTATATTGTTTTAGTACATAAATAACCAAAAAGGAGAAGTGCTTACTTCTCCTTTTTGAATACGAAAATATACTCGTGCTTAAACAGATACAGACCATTCTTTAAAGCACGTTGTTGCCAAAGAGCTTTCTGATTGGCTTTTCCTTTTGTTTCTTCAAAATTCTTCACTATTGTCGCTTTTAATGTTAGTCCTTCTTGTTGCATTGCTTGCATACAATAAAATCCAAGCGGAACAAGCTGACTATTTGCGTATTTATCACCGATTACAACAGCGCAGTATCTCCCTTTCTCAAGTATGGTAGATGTGTTTTTGACCACTTGACGAAAATTTCCCAAAAACTTATCTAAACTTTCTGAATTAGATAAATCATTTTTATCATCACTAAATTTGATTATATCCCAATATGGCGGATGATAGATAATAAATTGGACATTTTCTATTTTGTACGTATCAAGGATTCTTTTAGTGTCGAATGTTCGACTATCATCCACAAATGTATCGGCGATTATTCCGGTCTTTTGTTCTGAGTGTATTCTTGCTATTGCTTCAGCAGCTACGCTAGGTTGTAATTCTATACCAATAGAATTTCTTCCCATTCTTTGAGCTTCGATAAGCGTAGTACCACTGCCTGAAAATGGGTCAAGTACATAATCGCCCGCTTTTGTATATCTTGTTAATAGTTGATGTGGTATTTGCGGAACAAAGTTCCCATGATAATGTCCGCTGTGTACGCCACTATTATCCCGGCTAGGAATAATCCAAAGGCTATCCGTCCAAACATCGGTCAACTCTTTCCATTTGGACATGTCTAAATCGTTAATCTTGCCCATTAGATGTCTTCCTTTACAAGGCAATGTAGATATTCAATCGTTGAATCGGATTTAGCGTCTCTTGCATTATCCGCTTTGAAACGACGATATTGTTGCATATAAACTTTGTACTTACCGTATTTTCTCATGATTTTTTCAATCGTTTCAAATGACATCAATCCCTCGTTATTATAGCTTAAAAAGATATATTTGAACTTAGCATTTTTAATTAAATTACTAAATGCGTCTGCGACTTTACTCTTGTTGCAGAAAACACTTTTTTGTTCAGTATAGTCGCGCAAGCCCGTTTTACCTTTTATTTTAGGGTTGTCATATTTTGCTATTGTTTCAAGCAAATGATAATTTGTGCAATATTGACGCGCATTATATGGCGGGTCGAGATACAAAATATCGCCCGAAACGTTATTTATCAATTCGCTTATATCTTCATTGTATACCTTACATTCAACGGTTCCTTTCATTATCGGCAGAGCAACTAGTTCCATTTCTTTCAATGCAGACTTTTTTAGCGTTTTTAAGTACGCGCCGTACACAGAGGCCGTATTGGCGTATTTATCAATACTATTAAGCAACGAACCGAGTAGGAAGAAGTATTCGTGTTCATTTATTTTACCTTGCTTTAACCAAGATTCAATTGCTATTCTAATGGCATCGCATTTTTTTGCATTGAAATCTGAAAAGTACATACGACGAAACTCTTGACCTTCAGTCCCGCCAAACGAGTAATTTTGGTATATAAAGCCTTCAATGCCATCTAAATTATTAAGTTCTTCGATAAGGTGATTACAGCGCTCTTTATCAAGGTTTCCGTTATTTTCGATAATGTGCTTGGTAATTACATAACTGTAATATTGAATATCATTGGCGATAATAGAATACCCCTGCTGCTTAAAAGAACCACTAACAACACCCGTGCCCGCAAACAAATCGGCAAATACCATTTCGGATGGTTTCTTTGTTTCATTGTGCAACTTTAGTGTTTTATCTATGGATGTTTCCAAGAAATCAATCAAGGAATATTTGGATCCAATATAATTCATTAGTTATTCTCCTCTGAAATGTTTATTGTTCGTTTTTCACAAAAATCTTCAAACGCCTTCTTTGCTAAACGGCTTGGATTATAACTGCCGTTTTCCCATCTGTTGATAGTAGCAAAACTAACTCCTAGTTCTCTTGCTAAATCTTCTTGTGATAATTTTAGTTCAGTACGAACAAATTTTACTTTTTCTGCAAAGCTCATAATAGCATACTCCTTAATATTGGAACTATTATAACATTTTTTATAAAAAATGTAAACACTTATAACATATAAACTTGTGTTTATTTATTATTTATGGTATAATATTTACACTAGTTTACACAATCGTAAAATAGGCGAGACGAGGGATTTATATGGCAAGCAATATTAGTAAGGTGATTTATTTTGATGAGAGCTCGGCACTTGATTTTCTTGATTTATTAAATGAAGGTCGTTTAATTACATCATTGGAAAAATTTTCAGGTGTTGAGGGTTCTGCCGAAACAAAATTTGAGTCAGAATTGAGCATTGGTGCAAAAATTCTTAGTTTTTTCAGGGCAAATGCATCGGTAAATGCAGGATTAGGAGCAAAAACCTTAAGCGATACAATTTTAAATTCTACAATATCTAACACAATTTTAACAGATTTTTTAAAACAAAAAGACAAAAGGCCTATTTTAGAATTTAAAGATGTTTATGTGTATCCTTATGAAAATTCAATATCTTATTTGAAATGTTTTACACCATATTTAATGTTGCTAAAAAACGACTTAATAAACGGACTTAACATTAACTCCTTTAATAGTGTTTTGGAGGTTGCAAAAGGCTATTATGAATTGCTTTTTGAAAAAGATGGGGAAATCTCTATTTTTCGTTTTAATATAAAGAGCTTTAGAAATAATTACTGCCTATCTGATTTAATGAAAATGAAGTTAACCTATTATGCAATTGAAGTTGGAGAATGTGAATTAAGTAAATTAGAAATAAATAATGAATTATCTTTTAATACTTCGAAAAATACAATTTCATCAACGGAAATACTTGAACAAAAAGAGCATATTGAAAAAAACGTAAAACTTTACGATGTAATTTTAGCGGGAGTTTATAATGAATAAAATTATAATATTTTACGGACCAAAAAGCGAATTTGACAAGTTAATTCCATACGAATATCAGAATTTAACTGAGATTGTTTCAGAGCATGAGGCTGAAAGGAGAGAATTTACATTAAAGTCTTCAGGAGATCAAAAAGAGCATATAAAAAGAGAAATTAAAGAATTTGTTATTGGTTCAGATGAGTATGCAAGTGTTAACGAACACGTAATTACAAATTTTTGTAATTACATATCTAATTTTAAAATAAAGAATTTGTATATTCATAATCCTCCAACATGTATTGAAAAACAATTAAATAAAATATTTGCAGATATAGTAACAATTCAAAAATTTGATTATCCTCAGTTTACAGTTGATAATCTAAAAACGTTTAGAGATACTTATTCTCAACATATAATTGGACAAGATAAAGCACGTGATGAAATTGCTGCAAATCTTTATTCTATGTTAAAGAATACAAATATTAAACCTTTGGTGTTACTGTTTTATGGGGATAGTGGCATTGGTAAAACTGAGACTGCAAAGTTTTTAAGCAAGCTTACAGGCTGTAATTTGTTTAGAAAACAATTCTCTATGCTGCAAAATAATCAATCTTTCAATTACATTTATGGTGGAACTCATAGTGAAAAGTGTTTTGCTAAGGATTTATTAGATAGAGAAAGCAATATTATCTTATTAGATGAATTTGATAAAGCATATAATGCTTTCCATAATGCATTTTATGAAATGTTTGACGAAGGATATTATTCTGACACGAACTATAATGTTGAATTAAACAAATCAATTATTATTTGTACTTCAAACTATAAGAACGAAGATGATATAATAAAAAACTTAGGAATGCCCATATTTTCGAGATTTGATGCTATAATAAAATTCGAAGACTTTACTTTGGAGACTCGAAAGCAAATAATATCAAGTTGTTATAATAAAATTATGTTAGAGTTTACGACGGAAGAAAAAGATTTTATTATGAAAAATGATTTGTTAAATAAGGTGCTATCCTTTGCAAAATATTTGAGTAATGCAAGAATAATTGAAAAGAAAATTCGAGAGTGTATTAGTAAATTATTGATATCTCAGTTATAGTGAACGGCTAATATTCAATAAAGAGTTTAATAAGTAAAGCTCACAATTTGCAAAAAGACTAATCAAAATCAGATCAGGTTATTTTTTTGTAATGTTAATATGTATAATAAACCCGTATATGATTTATTAATTGCTATAAAATTTATAAATACAGCTGAAACATTTATTCATGGATTATGGCGTTAAAAAATGATGCGGTACAACGTCTAATAATTATGCATTTGATGTTAGAACAATATCATAAATATTTAACGTAATGTTTACGGTAAATAAAGCACATCCAAGCGAACTAAAAGATTTGCTTTTGGATTGTAATAAACAACGAGATGCGGTACGATGCCTCTATGTCGAAAGAACATATTGTTGAGTCTGTTGAACGATGATATCTCATTATATAATCTATCGAGAGGTGTTTATCATACATAAGGCTTCAAATTTTTTACAATAAATTTTAAAGGATATTTAAGAAAATCCCGAAATAATCATTTGCTAAGAAAAATACGAACCTTGAATTTTCAGGGTTCGTATTATTTGCTCTTGGCGCAGAGAGAGGGATTCGAACCCTCGGTACGTTTTACCGTACACACGATTTCCAATCGTGCGCCTTAGGCCAGCTCAGCCATCTCTGCACGCAACAATATTTAATTGCAAAAGCAATATTATCATAAAAATACTGATTTTGCAAGTAAAATAGTAAAGAAAAACTTTAACCAAGAGTAAAGTTAACTAACGTTTCCTTAAATTATAATATAAGTTTTGTTAAGTTACTTCTTTTATTAAAAATTATTTTAAAAAAATATATGATTTAATTAAAGGGCGGTTTTTGGTACAACTGATATGAAATAATATAAATATAGGTATATTTATGAAGGATAAAAAACAACTGATTCTGTTAATTCTGAAGATATTGGAAAACGAAAGCGATAAAAATCATCCGTTGAGACAAACGGAGATTGCCCGTATAATATCGGACGTGTTGCCTTGCGACAGAAAAACAGTGGGACGGAATATTAAATTCTTAATAAAGTCAGGCTATCCGATCGTTAAAACCGGAAAAGGGTTTTATCTTAACGGAAAAAAGCTGAGTTTGGAAGAAAAAGACTTTGTTATCAGTTGTGTTCGCGCTTCACAAGATAAGTCTGAAGAAGAGAAAGACGAGATTATAAAAAAGTTGAATGAAATTTTTATAAAAATATACAGATAGAAAAAATTAAATATTACGGGGGTAAAAAAATGGCTTTTAAATTATGTCCGAAATGTCTTCATCATTACATAAAAGACGACGAAATAATGTGTTCGTTCTGCAAAATATCGATAAAGAATAACTCACTTAATAAAACAAAAAAGAGCTATACCAGACCAGAATAATACGAACAAGGTTTAAAGCGGCAAATTTACGTAGCTACTGCGTTAAATGCCTTGATAATATGTTTAATATTACCTGCGGCATTTGCCTTGTAT
>DVNX01000113.1 GCA_018714045.1 Candidatus Ornithoclostridium faecavium | reverse complement strand
CTACTATAACAACCCGCGCAGAGAGATAAACAGGATAAAGGACTACGTGACCGCGTTGACTCAGAAAAAGGTGCTCAGCAAGAAGGTCGTCAAGGACGTGCTTTCTAAATACCGCGTGCCGTATAAGTCATTTACGGTAAAACCGCTGACGAAACCCGGCATAGATTTCGTTATGGACATTGCCAACGAGGATAAGATAAAAGAGCGCATCCGCGCGGTTATCGACAAGGAATCCCCGATAGAAGAGCATTACCTGATGGACAAGCTGACGACTATGTACAATATCCCGGGCACGGCTAAAAAAGCGATTGCGCAGCTCAGCGAATACGTCAGCGCTTTCGACGGCTTCAGGAAAGAGGTGGGAGGAAAAGCGTTCTACGTAGATAAACCCGTAGAGACCTTCCGTCCGTCAGACGAGAAGATAAAACGCGATATCACTAAGATATATCCCGACGAGATACTCGCCGCAGTCAAATGCGCGATAGAGACCAACGTCGGAATGACGCGCGACAGCGTAGTCAAAGAGGTCATCGCTCTGTTCGGATACGGCAAGAAAACAAAGGCGGTCGCAGACTGGATAGACAGGGCGATAGAGAATGCGCTTGACGAAAAACAGCTCATGATAACCGTCGACGGCGTTATAACGACCTGACGGTAAAAAAGCGCGAAAACGAGATACTTATCCGCATTTTCATGCGGGTAAGTATTTTTTTATTAGATTTATCCGACTGCAAACGAGGGAAGAGCGCGCAGTTAAAGCGCGCGGTGCATAGACAACGGCGGCATTTTGCCTTGAAAAACGTTTCCGCTTAAGTCGGGCAGATCAAAATCCGTTGAAAAGGATACATAAACAAAAAAAGCGCCGTATGGCGCCTTTTGTTTCAGAAAAACGTTTTATCTGTTCAAAGGATATTTTACCTTGCCCATAAGACAGCGGACAGGCTCCTTTTCAATGACCAGTCCGCAGCAGTTGCACATAATACACTTGCTTTTCGTCGCCGTTCCGTCTTTAAGCTTTTTCGCGAAGTTCGGCTCGCATATAAAAGGTCTGCACATCGATACCGCGTCTATCCCGTCCGCGACCAGCTTTTTCATGTCCGCTATATCAAAGATCCCTCCGACCGCGATAACGTCCGTTTTTACCTCTTTCATTATCGCGTATGCGGCGGGAACGTTGTACAGTTCAAGCGGCTTAGGCTGAGGTATCAGCGGATTGAAAAGCTTTGCCGCCGCCAGCGTTATGCGGTTGAGTATGCGCGGCATGCTCGCGAGAGGTTCTCTGTAAGCAAAGATGGCGTCCATAGGGAAGCGCTTCGATCTCATCGTGTTCATTCCGTCCTGTACGCTTCCGCACGAAACTTCTATCGCGTCCACGCCGTATTCTTCGAGAAGTTTAGCGACTTTCAAAGAGTAACCGATACGCATGCCTTTGCTGCGCTTGTCTGTCGCGGAGAGCTTTACCCATATCGGGAAATCGCCGACCTTTTCGCGTGCTTCGGTCAATATTTCTTTTACTATGCGCATCCTGTTTTCGAGAGAACCGCCGTATTCGTCTTTACGTTTGTTGCCGTTTTCGGATATGAAATCGTGCAGGAGGTAGCCGTGAGCCAGGTGCAGTTGCACGCCGTCGTAGCCGTATTCTTTCGCGCGGACGATCGCGGTAACAAAGTCGTTTTCGACCCTCTTTATATCGCCTATAGTCATTTCACGCGCTTTGTCGGGGTAGAGAAGGTGGCGTTTTGCGGTCGGAGCGATCTTTTTTATACCGATCGCCTTGCTTGAAGTCTGTCTGCCGCAATGCGCCAGCTGAGCGACTATAGCGCCTCCTTCGTCGTGTACGGCTTTCGTCAGCGCCCTGTATCCTGCCGCCGCCGCAGGGTTGAAAAACCCGAGACAGCGCGGGTAGTTGGAACGCCCGTCGGGACTTACTATCGCGTAGCCCTGTATTATGCATCCTACGTCGTTTTTCGCGAGACAGACGTATTTCCTTATAAGTTCCTCGCTTACGCCTTCGGTGACGGGGTCGGCGAGACCGTCGTGAGTTGCGCTCCTTATTATCCTGTTGCGCATATTGATTTTACCGACTACGCAATCCTCGAAAAGTTTCATTGATCCTCCTGTTTACCGTAGCGCGAAATAAGCGCGTCGTACTCTGCGTCTGAGATATGTATCACGCTGCCGTGTCTTGGCGAAAAGTCAAAGTCGTAATATTTCGGGTCGACGCGTTTGAAAGAGGTCATATTCTCGGTCTGTTGCAGTACGAATTTGCCGTCGCTGTAACAGTCCAGCATCATAACGTAGCTGTCCGTGCCTGAAATATTATATATGAAATTGCCTTCTACGTTGGTATAAAAAACGCTTACGACAGGGTCTTTAGGCTCAACGTACGGACCGCTCGGTTTGGCGGCGGTAGCGTAACATATCTTGCTTTCGTTCTCGTCTTTATAATACATATAGAAAACGCCGTCTTTTTCAATTATATCCGCGTCGATGGCGTCCTTGCCGCTTTCGGGCGCGAAAAGTATTTGCGGAGTTGTGGTCAGAGTCCTGAAATCGGTCGTATAAGCGTACCACATTACGGTGCCGCTCCAGCCGTTTTCTGCGCTGTTTTCGCAGTTTGCCCAATAAAGCATATACGCGTTTTCGCTTTTGTCCCATATAGCCTGAGGCGCCCATGCGCGGACGGTGTCGGGCAGTCCGTATTCCTTCATGTCGATAAGTCCGACTTCCGTCCAGTCGAGAAGGTCATAGCTGTGCCAGACGATAAGACGGTGATTGGACGACCAGCCGTCCTCGCTTTTCATGTCGGTTGCCAGGATATAATAGCTGCCGTCCTGCGCCTTGAAAATATACGGATCGCGCGCGCTTTTCGTCCCGAGAGTCTGCGTTATTATCGGCTCGTTGCCGTTAAGAGGAGTAAAGTCGTAACCGTCTTCGCTTACTGCGAAACGTATGCGCTCCTGCTCAGGTTCGTTTCCGGTAAAGTACGTCATAAGATATTTGCCGCCCTTGCTTTCGGCTTTTTCCGCAAAGTCGATAATTCCTGTAACATACAGAACTGTCGGCACTGCCGTCGCGATCAGTATTATCGCGACGACGATCGAAGAAATAACGGCGATTTTTGTTTTTCTGCTCATATATATCTCTCTTAAATTTTCGTACCCGTGTTTGTTAAATGCGATAATTCGGTTGCTGTCAGAATCCGAATGCCTTGACAAGTTCCTGATATTCAGAGTCCCACAGCTGCAATACCGCGCCGTGCCTCGGGGAGAAATCGAAACTGTAATCCGTCGATTTTACCCGCTTGAAATTGACGAGATCGCTCGACTGCTGCATATAGAAACAGCCGTTTTTGTAGCTGTCCATGATCATCAGATAATTGTCTTCTCCGATGAGTTTGTAAACGAAACTGCCTTCGACTCCCTGATATCGTACGTTGACCACGTTGTTTTCGGGAGCGACGTAACCGCCGTTCAAAGTATCCGAAACGGCGTAGCAGATATTGTCTATTCCTTGATCTTTATAATACAGGTAGAATTTGCCGTCTTTTGAAATTATGTCGCCGTCTATACAGTCCGCGCCGCTCTCGGTTCTGAACAGTATTTCGGGCTGAGTTTCGAATTTAGTGAAATCTTTTGTGTATGCGTACCACAGACACGTCTCCGTAGACGTACCCGCTTCTTCGTCCGCCCATTGACTGGAGGAGTAATAGACCATATACATCTGTTTTTCAGGATCCCATTTCGCCTGCGGCGCCCACGCGCGGTTTGTGCCGGGAATATAATCTTTAAGGTCTATGATCGTTTCGTTTTCCCAGTGTATAAGATCTGTCGACGACCATGTGACTATCGCATGGTTGCTCGTCCAGCCCAGCTCGCTTCTCATATCCGTTGCGACAAGGTAAAATTTGCCGTCCTGTCCGCGCGTTATATGAGGATCGCGCGCGCAACCCGTACCCAAGTTGTGTTCTATAACCGGTTCGTTGGCGTTTATAGGCAGGAAATTGTATCCGTCTTTGCTGACGGCGAAACGTATCGTCTCGTTTTCAGGTTCGTTGCCGCCGAAATAGACCAGAAGGTAGCCTCCTTTATCGCTCGGAGACGGATCGGCGTAATCTATGTAACCTAATGAATACAATACCAAAGGGATCGTAACCGCCGCCGCAAGTACGACCAGCGCGATACAAGTAACTATTATCTTTGCGGTTTTGTTCATGGAATACCTCTCGAATATATTTTAAATAAAAAACGCGCTCAGGTCAACGGGTTTTTAAAGTGTGTGAGTTTGCATGTAAACATACGGAAAAACGAGGCTAAAAATCGACAGCGGGAGAGGCTGAAATAAAAATAAAAATTATTTGATATATATTGCAAAAAGTTTTTTTGTGTGTTAAAATAAATTCGTGTTATGGCAAACACAATATCAGACAAATAACGGAGGAAAATATGACTCAAGAAACCTTTCTCAAAATGTATGCAAGCGCTCTTTCTGAAGTAGAAGGACTCGGCGGAGCTTTCGAAAAAGAAATGCGCAATATCGAAAAGGATTTCAGCAAAGAATATTTTTGCTGGATGTTCGAAAACCTTCTGCAGTATTCGCTGCTCGAAATTTCCTGGGTAGACGGAAAAATCGATCCCAGAGAAGTTCTCATCACAAATAAAGTCACTAAATACGGCGACGTGCTTTCGCTTGCAAATTCTATACTCAACACAAAATTCCATTGGGAAGATCTTATCGATGCAGATCCCGATTCGGTACGTAAATTCCTCGCGGCGATCAAGAAGATTCTTGAACCGATGCAGCAGACTTTCGTCGCGCAGTTTGCGGCATTCGACAAGAATGCGGTAGGAGATTCTCTGGATACCGTTATAAAAGGCGTTACGGCACTTTTCGTGCTCTTTATGCATGCTGACGGCGAATCAAACGACGAAGAAAAAGAAGCGATCAAAAATTGCATGATGATCGAGACTTTCGCTCTCATCAAAATGTGCATCGATCACGATGATGACTGATTTAAATAAGAGGAGCCGCAAGGCTCCTTTTTTTTTGCATTATCCGCAAATTTTCAATTTAAGTATTGCAATATATCTCCGACTATGTTAAAATCATTATTAGTTATAAATATATTTTAAGGAGCAAAATAGTGAGCGATATAAAATATCTTAAAAACGTCAGAAACGACTACGCGGGAGTAAGAGAGGAACTGTTAAAGTTCGGGCGGTCGGTAAAAGCCAATAACCTCGCTGGCGGAAACGCAGATTATGCAGAAGACCGTCTGTTATGGATATACGATCTTCTTGCGCAGCTTTCGATGCTTGAAATAGCTTGCGCAAAGGAAGAGATCACCGCTGAGGACATAGATTGCATCCGTGAATTTGCCGCCGTTACGGGGCACGGAAACATACTTGACGTGATCAACGGTTATTTTTTAAATGAATACCGCGAAAAAAGCGGAAATAACGACCGCGAATTCAGATGGGAAGATATAGAGAAAGCCGACGTCGCGGCAGTCCGCAGAATGGTGGTCGCGCTTAAGAGGAATCTTTTGCCGTTGACCGATGAATTCAGCGATATGTATTCTACCGTAGCAGCGGCAAACGGGATCGGCGATATAAAGAAGCTGAAAAGCTTTACGATGGATCTTCTCGTCACTTTTGCATCCGTTGACGGAGAGATAACTCTCGAAGAAGAGGACAAGACTGGCGATTGCTCTGTGGTAAAACTTCTCAACGCGACCGCGCGTAAGATCGCGGGATTTGTCGGATAAAGAACGCACTTAAAAAGTAAGAAACAAAGGAAGCCGCAAGGCTTCTTTTTTCTACGTATGTAAGTTGATTCCCCGATAATAAAGAAGCAAGGACGCAACGTGGAGCATGTGCAAACCTTGAAGAAGGGTTGCAGGTTGAGTACTTTTAAATGCGAGAGGCGCGAAGTCTGAGACATGAAAAAAGGACGCAAGATGCGCCCTTATTCAAAGTTTTGTGACTTCTTGGGGAAATCGCTGTACAGCGATTGCCGAAAGGGAATCCGCACGGCGGACAATCGCGTGCAGCCGGTAGCGGATGCGAACGCAGAGAGCAGACGCACTGGGGTTGATTCCCTGATAATAAAAAAACAAGGACGCAAGATGCGCCCTTATTCAAGGTTTGGTGACTCTGTGGGGAATCGAACCCCAGTAGCAGCCGTGAGAGGGCTGAGTCTTAACCGCTGGACCACAGAGCCAAAGCATTATTATATTATCATACGCGTTTGATTTTGTCTATTATTTTTTAGTTCATTAAAAAAAATTTACGAAAAAGGCATACCGTCGGGGATATAACCCGTCTGAAATTATTATAACGCAACTTTAAATATATTTGAAGTTTCTGACTAAACAGCCAAAGGGTGGCAAAGTGCTTTTGTTATAATTACTATCGTAAATCTTCGGAAAGCCGTTTTTTCTGCGGAAGGCGTTCGGTTAGCGTGGCTTTTCGCTGAATTTGCGGAGTAAATACAAAGGAAGACAAACGATATTTGCGCTGAAAAGGCGCCGATTGCGCGATACGGAATAATTGCAACCGCCCTTATTCCGGATCGGGTACATCGATTTTGTTATTGCGATGTTAGAATGAAATCACCGGGAATAAAAACGGATTGCGCAATTCTTCAGAGGAAGAAAATGAACAAAACGATGACCGCACTTTACCTGACGTGGTTACTGTGCACGCAAGGCTATTTTCAGAAGGAAAAAGCCATGTCTCTCAATGAGATCTCTCAGCGCACGTTCTGTCGCGCCATTGCAGAGATAAAGACCTTTCTTATAGAGTACAATATACCCAAAGAACTGGTGTACGAAAAAAAGACTGCGCGGTATCTTCTCAGAGATATCAGTTGCTGACGGAGTAAGCCTTTACGAATTTTTCGTAAGGGCTTTCTTTTCCGTTGTAATCCATCGCGTTGCAGATCGTTTCTATCAGCGGCGCATAATCGTTGAAATATGACTCGTAGACCATATTCCTGTATTCTTCTCCCCACTCGTGAGTATCGTCGTAATAATACCCGGACGTAGCGTTAGAGGAGAGTTCGAGCGCTGCGATTTGCGCTTTTGAAAGCGCGTCTGCGAACTGCGACAGCTCAGGGATCGTTCTCGCTATCTCCTCTGCGTCGCTGAGATACGCGCAGATATACAAAGGGTGATACTCTGAATAATATACGTCGTCAGTATATGTCAGCGAAGTGTCAAAGCAGCCGTAGATCGCGGCGGCGGTGTCGAATTGCTGGTAGAGATCGAACTCGCTGTAAGGAGTGCTGAAGAAAGAACGGAAGAATTCAAAATATCCGAACAGCTTGTCGAAGTCTTTTTCTATCTTTAAGAAGAGCGCGTTTATATTTGCGGCGCTTTCACCGTAAACGCGTTCGTCCAGCCATACCGGCTGCCAGATCGCGTACAGCGTTTCGTCTGAAGTTACTTTTATATTTGTCGAAAAATAATCGCCTGAGCCGTCTTGTTTAGTGTTCCAGCCTCTGAATACGTAGCCGTCTTTCTCGGGAGAGGACAGGATGAAATAGTCGTTGCCCGCGACGTCGCTCGTTATGACTTTTTCTTCGGCAAAGTCGTCGGACAGGGTAAGGGTATAGACGGTGTTGGTTTCTTTTACAAGGTCTTCGTATTTGGACGCTACGTCTTCGTACTTTGCAACCAGTTCGTTGTATTTTTCGACGTTTTCCTTGTTTTGGATCGCCGTCGTTTCGTATTTGCTTTTATAGTCGGCAAGGGAAAAGTTCTGAGTTGTCATGACGGTGCTGAGCACTACGAACGCGACGAGAAGGCAGGCTATCACCGTCGTCGCGAGTTTCCAGCGCTTAAGCGTTTTCCATATCCTGGCGGTATTGGCGTTTCCGACCGATCCGACGACAACGGGCGACGAAAGGTCGGCTTTCAGTGAGAACAGCTCAGTGGGCGTAACAGCATAAAGCACGCAGATATCTTTGAGCATGCCTGCGTCGGGCAGAAGTTTTCCGCTTTCCCATTTCGCGACCGTGCTCTGATTTACGTAAAGCTGCTTTGCGACCTCGCTTTGAGTGAGTTTGCATCTCGTGCGCAATGACGCGAGAAAAGCGCAGAAACGACCGGTATCGAAATCGCCGGCAAGAGGAGGCTCGCCGTCGCCCTTACCTGAGACCAGCAGGCTTACGCTTACCTGAAGCGCACGCGAAAGGGCGGGCAGCTTGTCGGCGCCCGGCTGGCTGTCGCCGCGTTCCCATTTGCCTACAGACTGGAAAGATATATTGCACTCTGCGGCGATATCCTGCTGTGTTTTTTTGAGTTGCTTGCGCCTTTGCTTTATAAATTCGTTAAGTTCCATATTTCTTTCCCCTCGGTTAAATTTTATACTCAAAAAAACTGCCGTGTCAATCATGTACGGCTTAAAAAGCGCATAAACCGCGCAGATAAAAACAATAAAAGGCAAAGTTAATACGTCTATTGCCAGATGCTGGCAATCTGTTTTTGCTATACTGAGAAAAAGCGTGAAAGCTTGCCGTGAAAGCTTGTTTTGAGACAGGACGACATGGTGGATATAAAAATACGGAGGTATGAAGAATTATGGAAAGATTCGTTGCAAAAATTATCAGAGTACTTGCCTATATCTATCTGATATTGGGCGTTATCGGCTCCTTTGTGGGCGGCATCGTAATGATGCCGGGTCGTGACGAGTTCGTGCTGTTCGGGCTTATGGTCATGATCGGCGGCGCGCTGGTATCCGTTACGATATATGCGCTCATGCTGGGCGCGGCGCTGCTTGTCGAAAACTCGAAAGTCGCTAAAAACAGCGGTTACGACGGGAATAAAGCCGTAAACAATACTTATCAGGACAGTTCGTTCACCGCGCCTTTCTGATCGGGTCGGAGAGTAAAATGATCTATAAATTGAAATTAAACAAGAAGTTAAAGAAGACGATCGCGGTAGCAGGCGTGGTGATCGCGGCGGTATGCACTCTGATCTTTGCCGTCGCCATGACTGCCGCCGCAGACATCAACTTCGGCATAAGTCTTCCCCTCGGCATATTGTTCGGCGTGATTATGTCTGCGATAATGATATTGTCGATATACGGTGTTCTCGCATTTTATGACAAAAAAAGTTGAAGCCGCGTCGACGAACGTGAGAAATTCGGTCGAGGAAAAGAGGCATATCGTCTTTCAGGGCTTTGCGACATGCGGAAAGGTTGCAGGCTGGCTTATCGTTACCGGACATACGATAGAATTCTATGCGAATTTCGATGAAAGCGGAGCTTGTTCGTTCAAAAAACTCATTCTGAAAAGTTCTGTCAAAGAAGTCGGAAAGTCGTTAAAAGGTGAGATCTTGTTCAGACTGGACGACGGAAACGTCGTCGGATTCACGACCGTCAACGACGAGTTCGCCGACCGTATCGTCGCAGAGGCGAAAGAAAAAGACGGAGACGGGAAAGCAACGGCGACGTCGGAAGCAACGGCAAACGAATTTACCGAAATAAAGTGACCCGCTTTATTAAAGTCCGTCGGAAATAATAATTTAAACGCAGATTATTAAGCTCGTACAGGACGTTTAAGTCCCGACATTTACCGCGAAAAGATCGCGGTAATTTTTTTACCCGCTTAACAAAAAATATAACGTAAGGTATCATATAATTATAACTTAAATTTCTAACCGGAGGCTTTGAAATTGAAAGAAGGTTTTATTGACGAGAGCGGCAGAAAGCATATATTCGCGTGCGGCGTTGAATTTATTATCGAGGACGGCGTGCTTATATCGTGCGAAGGCGAATTGGGAGGCATGTTGGAATTGCCTGTCGAGGTGGAAGAGATAGGCGAAAGAGTGTTTAAGGGCGCAAAGATGACCTGCGTGAAGATCCCGGATAGCGTCAAAAGCATATGGATAGAAGCTTTCAAAGGGTGCGACGCGCTTGAAGAGGTAGTATTCGGGAAAGAACTTATTACGATATATGACGAAGCTTTCGACGGTTGTACGTCGCTTAAAAACGTGACGTTGCCGGTCGGAGTTAAAGCAATATGCGAGAAAGCCTTTAGAGGTTGCGTATCTATCGAAAGCGTATATCTTCCCGAAACCGTAAGCCTTATCGGAGAAGGGGCGTTCAAAGGTTGCGCCGCGCTTAAAAACGTGACGCTGCCGGCAGGCATTACCAGGATAAGAAACGAGGTATTCAAAGAGTGCGCTTCGCTCGAAAGCGTTGACGGCGGCGAAAACGTAGAGAAGATCGACTCGGGAGCCTTCCGTGGTTGCGAGGAGTTGAAAAACGTGACCTTAAGCAAAAAATTATATACGATAGGAGAGCAAGCGTTTTACGGTTGCAGCAAACTCGCGGAAATAAATATTCCCGATTCGGTAAGGGAGATAGACGACTTCGCGTTTTGCAGATGTTCCCGCTTAGTAAAGATAAACGGCGGAGCGGGCGTCGGAAGGATAGGCAATTACGCTTTCGCGCTCTGCTCGAGGCTGCCGCGGTTCGACGTCTTTGAAGGTACGGAAATAATAGGGCGAAAGGCTTTAAGCGGTTGTATGTTCCTTAAAGAGGTGAATCTCGGCGACAAGGTAGTTGAAATAGGCGATTATGCGTTCGAGGGAATGATCGCAGAAGAGATAGAGTTGCCTAAAAGCGTAAAACGCATAGGCGGGGGAGCGTTTTTCAACTGCGGATTGCTCAGGAAGGTATCGGCACAATGCGGCGCTAGCGTTATCGGAAGAGATACTTTCGGCGGCTGTTATTTTATTTCGGAAATAATCCTGCCCTCAAATCTCCGTGATATAAGAAAGGGCGCGTTTACCGGTTGCCGCGTTCTCAGAGAACTGACTCTGCCCGAAAGCGTTGAAGAGGTGCAGGAAGGCGCGTTTGACGTTAACTGCGGCACGCATATCACTGCGCCCGCAAGACTTAAAGAAAGCAAGGGATTGAAAGGACTTAACGTGACGTTCGTATAAACGGCGCGGGGTATCAATGTTGCAAAGACCGCCGCTTTCACGCGGCGGTCTCTTAGCGTAAAAACCATCTGTAACCTACACGGGCAGGAAAATTTTTTAAAATCTGAACTTTCTCAGATCGTCGCCGCAAAGCTCTCTTGCAAGAGAGTAAGTCTTGTTTGTCATGCGCGATACCGTGCGCTCTCCGTATCTTACCATAAGCTCTTCGATGTTGAGATTGGAGGTCACCATAGTTTTTTTACCGTCCGAGAGACGGGTATCTATCACGTTGTAAAGATATTCTTTCGTTACGCTTTTAAGGACGGGTTCCGTGCCGAGGTCGTCTATTATCAGCATATCGCAGTCGAGAAGGAAATCCATATATTTCGCTCTTTCGGCAAGGCTCGTCGTATGGTAGCGCAGCATTAAGTTGTTGAACTCGAACGCCGTCACGAAGCATACTGAAACGCCCTTTTCCATCAAAGCGTTTGCGGTAGCGTACGCGAGTGTGGTCTTTCCGACGCCCGACTGACCCGTAAGGAGTATGAATTTAACGCGCGTCGTCGCGAATTTTTCCGTAAACTCCTTCATCTTGTCGTAAAGAACGCTGAGCTGTTTGCTCTGGGCGCAGTCGGAATTTCCCGCAAGGTTATCGTCAAAGCTGACTTTAGGGATATGACCCGTGCCGCTGTCCTCTTTTATAAGGGCGAGGTAAAGGGGCATAGCGCAAGAGCAGAGTTTTTCGCCTACGAAACCCGTGTCTCCGCATTTTTTGCAACGTATGTGAAGAGAGAGGTCGTATCCCTTTTCTGAGGCGATGGCTGAAAGCGCTTTTTCTGCCGATTCGAAAGCGGCTTTTTCCTTTCCGCAGTCTTTGCCTGAAGCTTTAGCGCGGGCATAGTCGAGAGAAGCGGCGGAATAATTTCGTTCCGCTTGCGCGAATTCGGGGTCTTTGCGCGCTGCGGCGCAACGCGCGTCGCGGTCGCGTTCCTCTCTCTCTCTTATCGCTGCGTAGCGCGCGGTTATAAAACGTGCGTATCTTTTGGGATATCTCATATCAGATCTCTATGTCGTCGTAATTCTGCAGATCGCCGAACAACGAGCCTATCTCCTCTTTGGTATAGCGGCGTTCCAGCTTTCCCGGTTCCGCGCTCTTCTGATTCGAAGAAACGGAGGAGGAAAGGGTTTTTCTGACTTCTTCCGCGGTGAAAGCTTTGGCTTCTTTGCAGCGGGTCAGAAGTTTTGTTATATAGCCGGTCGCCTGCGGTTTGCCCTGCGCGAAAGACGCTGCGACGAGTATGGCTTCGTCGTCGAAGCCCCAGTCTGTCCACAGCGCATAGGCGTCGCGGTCGCTCTGGGTGACCATGCGGCTGCTGGCGGCGGTTTCGAGTATTTTCTTTATCCTCTTTTCGCGTTCTACAAGCTGACCTATGTATCCGTTTATGCTGCCTACAGTCACGCAACCCTGCTTGTAGAACATTGAGATCATAGCGTTCATGCCGCTCAGCGAGCGTATGGAATTTTCAAAACAGTATTCGGCGACGAGTATGAGCGCGTCCTTGTCGAAGCCCTGAGAAAGCCATACGCAGATATAGTGACTTACTACCGTTTCGAGGTTTTCGTATCTTACGCCGATAATACGTGTGACCTCTTTCGCGAGGTCGTACATGCTTTGTCTTTCGTCGCTGTACGCCTGCATATCGGTAACGGTAAGGCAGTTGTGAGTGAAATATTCGTCGAGGATCTTATCCAGTCTTTCCATACCGCCGCGCTTTTTGCACTGCTTGGCGGCGAACAGTATGCCGGAAAGGTCGAAGCCCCAGCTTTTCGTCCATTTGATATAAAACTGTTTGTCGTCGAGGTCGGCTTCGGATTTCTTCCCGAGAGCTTTGAAAATAAGTCGCATAGCCTCGGTGGAAGATTCGTGGCTTGAGATCATGTCTTCCGCGTCCTGAACGGTGCGTATGCCTTCTTCGTGCCATGCCTGAGCGACCGCGAGCACGTAATTGTCGCTTATTTTCGTTGCCTTTCTGTAGTTTACGCAGTAGCCGGCTATCATCAGCATGACTTCCTGCGGCATATGAGTGGTTTCGAGAAAAACGTAATATTTTTCGTAGTCGTTGCTGTTGAGCATGCGTTCGGGGAAGAGTCCCTGAAGCTGCGCGTTGAATTCTTCGTATTTTCCTTTTTTATAATAATGCAGCTTGTCTTCGAGACCCTTGACGAGGTTGTAACGCACTTCGAGAGGAGAGTCGGAGACGATCGTCACCAATCCTTCGCTGCTCCAGTATTCGAAAGCTTCTTTAAGCTGTTCCGGCGTTATCGAAAGCGCGTTGCAGAAATGATAAGTCGTGTTGTCGGGGGAGTCAGGATCCGCGCAGCTCAGAAGTCCGAAAAGATACACTTTGAGTTTGATCTCGTCCGCTGCGGGCATGTAATCTGTCACGAATTTATTATCAAGCGTGATACACCCGTTTTTAATACCCTCGCGGGACATACGGCAAAGTCCCATTTCTCCCTCCTTTGCAAAAATAAATTTCCTTATTGAAAAAAGGATATATTTATGCTAAACTATTATGGTAAAAACTATGATAACATATCCGCGTGCTTTTTGCAATTGCCGCGGCAAAAAAATAAAGCTCCCGCATAAAATCGACTTTGCGGGAACATCAATATTAAAAGGAGATATATGGAAGATTTTTGCGAAACCGTAAAAACCGCATTCGGGGAAAGCACTGCCGCGTCCGTGGTTGACGCGACGGGAACGCCCTATCTGAGCGTAAAGGGAGTGACCAAGGTTTTCAGAAAGGGGTTTTCGCGTCTGGTCAAAAAAGGAGACGGGATAATCGCTCTCGACGACGTTTCCCTCGAAGTAGGCAAGGGGGAGATATTCGGGCTTCTGGGACCCAACGGCGCGGGCAAATCCACGCTCATAAAGGTTATAACAGGGCTTGTCATTCCCGACGGCGGAAACGTGACCTTAGACGGTCTCGATTTTAAACGCGACAAAGAAAAGTTTATGGAAAAGGTAGGCGCGCAGATAGAAACGCCGGTGTTTTTCAATAAGCAGTCGGGGCTGTGGAATTTAAAATATCTTGCGGATCTTCAGGGAGGGCTTCCCGAAAGGAGAATAAAGGATATCGTGGAGCTTGTCGGACTCAGCGAAAGGATAAAGTCGCGCGTCGGTACTTATTCGATGGGCATGCGTCAGAGGCTGGGCATAGCTCAGGCGATAATGCATAAACCCGAACTCCTCGTGCTGGACGAACCTATAAACGGTCTCGATCCCGACGGTATCGCAGAGGTCAGAGAACTGATAAGAAGGCTGAGGGACGAATACGGCACGACCGTGCTTTTCTCTTCGCATATCCTCGGCGAGATGCAGACGCTGTGCGACAGAGTAGCTTTCCTTTCACGCGGAAGGCTGGTCGCGGTAAAGACGAAAGAGGAGATAGAACGCGGACTGGGAGAAACGGCTATACTTTCCGTCGTCTGCGACGAACCCAACCGCGCGGCGGCATTGATAACGGAGACTTTCGGCTACCGCACGAAAGTGCAGGGCACGACCCTCTACGTAGAGGTAAAGGGCGGCAATACGGCGGATATCAACAAGGCTCTTATAGAGAACGGCATATCCGTTGTCAGCTTCAACGTGAACAAGCGCACGCTCGAAGAAATGTATAAGGAGTTGACGAAATGAAAAGATTTTTTACTGCGTTTTCTCTCGAATGCAAAAAGGTGTTTTCGTCCAGAGGTTTCTGGATATTCGCGATCGTCATCTTCGTGCTTTGCATAATAATAACCGCATCGTTCAGGAGTATAGGAGAGCTTATAGAAGGTATGGACGATAGCGCGGTATCGGGAGGCGGAAGCTCGCTTACTCCGGGAGAGGCGGCGGACTTGTATCAGGCTCAGCTGGACGAGTATCTGGCGGCGGTAGAAAGCGGTCAGACAGAAAGAAAACTGTCCGATACCCAGGAAACCTATCTCAGAAACATGATAGCGATATGCCGTTATTGCGAAGAAAAGGGGATAGATATGAATAAGCTCGTCACGTTCGGTTCGATAGGCTCTCTGAACATGAGCGCGGGCGACTACGTTATGACAATGTCGCAGGTCGTTTTCGCGTTCGTGGCGATAATGGCGATAGTCCTCGCGGCAAAGAATTTCTCTGGAGAGATAGACGACGGAACGATGAGGATGCAGCTTACCCGTCCGATAAAGAGAGGCGCGCTTTTAAGCGCGAAATACTCCGCGACCTTTGTCGCAAGCATGACGATGGGCATAGTGTTCACGGTATTCTTCATGGTCGTCGGCGCGTTGTTCTTTGACGGCGCTTCGTACGACGTGCTGCTTGTGGATGCATACCAGAATGTGGCGATAATCAACACGTATACGGCTATTTTATTGCTGATACTGTTCAATGCGGTATTGGTTGCCGCCGTGATACAGTTTACAATGTTCGCAGGTACTTTCGTCAATAAGACGGGCGCCCTCGCGATACCTCTCGTACTGTATCTGTTCGCGGATACCGTCGCGGCGTTCCTTTACAATACGGGGCTTCCGTTCGTCGGACTGTTCACCAATCTGAAATGGACGTCGGCTCTTACCCCTGCAGGCGCGCCGATAAGAGGAATGAGCATATACACGATGATGGCGGTCACGCTGGTATGGTTTGCCGGTATGATGACGGTAAATCACTTAGCTTTTGAAAAGAGGGATCTGAAATGAAAAAGGCGATTTTGATAATTACGGTAATAGCGCTTTCGCTGACTGTCGCGGTCGGATTCGCGGCGTGTTCATCGGGCAGCGGCTTCTGGAAAGCAAGCAACATCGACATTGACGTCGTATCGAAGATAGAGATAGTCAACGTCGGCGGAACGATCAAGACTTTAGAGGGCGAAAGACTCGACAAGTTTATGGATGAATTGGGAAAGCTTTCGGTCAAAAAAGACGACGACGGATATCCCGACGCTTCTTACGATTACTGCCTGAGGATATATATCGAGGGTAAGGACGGATATCTCAGATATTACCTCGGACAGGAGCTTACGAAGGTGAACATAAAGAGCGGCGCGAAGGAGAGTTTTTATTATTTCAACGACTACGACGCGGCGAGAGATCTGGTTGCTAAATACTTTTACGAGAGATGAAAAAACGGACGCCGACGGGCGTCCGTAAAAATTATTCTCTGCAATCTTCTATGACGAGAAGGTCGGCGCCCAGGTCGTCGACAAAGTCGTCGGGTTTGAAACGCGTGTTGTGAAATAGTGCGAAATTTTTGTAGTGAGCGGGGATTATGACGGGCGTCGAAAGGTCGAGCGTCCTGCATATCTCAGAAACCCACAGCCGATAGTTGTCGTATTTCATCGGCAGAGAGCTTTCGTATAGTATTTCGCGGAGTATCCTGTCTCCCGTTACCGTTTTTGCCCATATCTTCATATTGCAATTATTGTACAAAAACGGCAGGTTTTTGTCAAACACATATTTCGAAAAAAATAATTGACAAGCGCGCGGTTATTATATAAAATATAGTATGTTTATAATTTAATCAGGGGAGGCGTGATCATGGGAAACAAAGTTATTTCGGAAGCGGTCGTAAAACGTTTGCCGCGCTATTACCGTTATCTCGAACACCTTGAACAGGAAGGCGTCGCGAAAGTTTCTTCGGGTAAACTCGCGGAGCTCCTCGGCGTAACCGCGTCTCAGGTCAGACAGGACTTCTGCAATTTCGGCGGTTTCGGTCAGCACGGTTACGGCTACGACGTCGCAAATCTTAAAAAGAATCTTGCGGAAATACTCGGACTGAACAGAAAATACGATATGATAATCATCGGCGCAGGCAATATAGGCAGAGCGCTTGCCGGGTACAAGAATTTCGCAGGCGAAGGCTTTATCGTCCGCGCGCTGTTCGATATCGAGGTAAGGGATAAGGAGATCGGCGGCATACCCGTTTATAATATGGAGAAGCTGCCCGATTATATCAAAGAAAACGGTTGCGACATAGCGGTCATCGCCACGCAGAAAGGCGTCGCGGCGGATATCGCGGACAGACTGGTCGCTCTCGGGGTAAAGAGCATATGGAATTTCGCTCCGATCGACCTCGATCTTCCTGACGACGTATCTGTCGAAAACATAGCTATGAGCGAAAGTCTTTACGTTCTCAGCTACAGAATGAAAAACAAACAATAACGAGAACAACTCTCTATAAACGAGGAGGAAATCATAAATGGCAAAGGAATTTTACGTCACGGCGGAAGGGCTTGCAGAACTTCAGGAAAAACTCGACTATCTTAAAAACGTAAGAAGACCCGAGGCTTCGGAAAGGATCAAGCAGGCTCGCGAATACGGCGATCTTTCGGAGAACGCGGAATACGACGCGGCTAAGGAAGACCAGGGCATTATCGAGGCGGAGATTCGCACCCTTGAAGCGCAGATCGAAAACGCGGTCGTTATCGACGACGCTAAGGCGAAAGGGAACAAGATCATCATCGGCAGTACGGTCACCATTCACGATATCGATATGAACGAGGACCTTGTTTACCGCATCGTCGGCTCGACTGAGGCGAACATAAGCGAAGGTCTCATCAGCAACGAAAGCCCTCTCGCGGTCGCTATACTCGGCAGGAAGAAGGGCGAGATCGTCAGCGTTAAGGACAACGCAGGCGAAAGCTACGACGTCAAGATCGTTGACGTTAAATAAAGGAACTTATGGAAGAAAGAGAACAGAACACAGCCGAAGTAATACAGGTAAGACGCGATAAACTCAATAAGCTCGTAGAAGAGGGCAGAAATCCTTACGAGGTCGTGAGATACGATAAGGACGCTTACGCCGAAGGCATAAAGGAAAACTACGCCGACTACGAGGGCAAAGAGGTTTCCCTCGCGGGCAGGATGGTCTCAAAGAGAATAATGGGCAAGGCAAGCTTTGCTCATCTTCTCGACTGCACGGGAAGCATACAGCTTTACGTCAGCCGCGATGACCTGGGCGAAGAAAGCTACGCGGCGTTCAAAAAGACTGATATCGGCGATATAATCGGCGTAAAGGGCATAGTTTTCACGACCAGAATGGGCGAGATATCCGTGCATTGCAAGAGCGTTGAGCTTCTCAGCAAATCGCTGCTCCCTCTTCCCGAAAAATATCACGGTCTCAAAGATACCGATCTCAGATACCGTCAGAGATACGTCGATCTTATAGCTAATCCTGAGGTCAAGAAGACTTTCGTGACCAGAAGCCGTATCATCAGCGGCATCCGCGCATACCTCGACGCGCAGGGATTTATCGAAGTGGAGACCCCGATACTCAACACTATCGCGGGCGGAGCTTCTGCGCGTCCGTTCATCACGCACCACAACACTCTCGATATCGATATGTATATGCGTATCGCGCCCGAACTTTATCTGAAAAGACTTATCGTCGGCGGTTTCGAAAAGGTGTACGAGCTGGGCAGAATGTTCAGAAACGAAGGAATGGACACCCGTCACAATCCCGAGTTTACGATGATAGAAATGTATCAGGCTTATACCGATTTCCACGGCATGATGGATCTTACCGAAAACATATTCGGATATATCGCGGACACCGTCATCGGTTCCAGAAAGATAACCTATCAGGGAGAAGAGATAGATCTTTCGTCCCCCTGGAAGAGAATAACCATGATCGACGCTGTCAGAGAATACGTCGGTATCGATTTCGAAGCGACGGAGGATATGGATCTGCTCAAGGCACAGGCTAAGAAGGCAGGCGTTGAGTTCGACGACGATATCACCTGGGGAAAACTGCTTTACGAGTGTTTCGATCAGAAGGTGGAAGACAAGCTCGTGCAGCCGACGTTCGTTTACGACTATCCCGTAGACGTTTCGCCTCTCGCAAAGAGAAAACCCACCGATAAGAGAATGACCGAAAGGTTCGAATTCTTTATTACGGGCAAGGAGTTCGGCAACGCGTTCAGCGAGCTCAACGACCCAATCGACCAGAAAGAGAGATTTGTGGCTCAGGTCAGAGAGAGGGAGAAGGGCGACGACGAAGCGCAGATGATGGACGAAGATTACGTCAACGCGCTTATGTACGGCATGCCCCCGACGGGCGGTCTCGGCATAGGCGTCGACCGTATGGTGATGCTTTTCACCGACGCGGCAAGCATACGCGACGTACTGCTGTTCCCGACGATGAAACCCATCGAAAAACAATAAAAAGGAGAAAGCAGTCGCAAGACTGCTTTTTTAAAATATGAAGGTTTCGCAAAAGACGAATGCGCCGCTGTACGAAGCGGTGAAAAGAGCTTCGCTGACGGACGCACGTTTCTGTACCCCGGGACACTCGGGAAAGGGAGACGACGGGCTTTTCGCTTCCGCTCCTTACGACCTTACCGAGGTCGAAGGGCTGGACAACCTGTCCTGTCCGTCGGGCGCGATCCTGGAAGCGGAGATCCTCGCCGCGAAAGCGCAGGGGTGCGCTCATACTCTTTTCGCCACCGAGGGAAGCACCGTATGCATGCATATCGCGCTGTCGATCGCAAAAGAGCGCGGCAACGTCGGATTTATCGGGGATATGCACAAGAGCTTTTTCGGCGGTTGCGCACTTCTCGGGATAGAGCCGACAGGCTTTGAAAGCGTTGAAGAATTTTTGTCAAAACCTTTAAAAACCCGAAACGTGTCGTCGGTTTTCTATACCTCGCCAGATTATTTCGGCAACGTGAAAGAGGACGACGAGCTTATACGAGAATGCGAAATAGAGGGGATACTTACCGTCGTCGACGCAGCGCACGGCGCGCATTTCGCGTACAGTCCGCTTTTGCCTGAGCCGTCCGCGGGGAGAGCCGATATCTCTTTCTGCAGTCTGCATAAGACGATGAATGCGTTTACTGGCGGCGCGCTTTTAAACCTTAAAGACGGCTCTTTATACGATAAGGCGTTATATTACAGACAGCTGTGGCATACCACATCTCCGTCATACGTGATAATGGCAAGCATGGATTACGCGAGAGCGAAAGCGAGTGAAAGCGGAGAAAAGATATACGAAAGGATAGAGAAAGAAAGAGAGCGCTTTGAAAGATCCGTAAGGGACTGCGCGTTCACGGTCGTAAAGAGCGACGATATTTCGCGCCTCGTACTGCGTTTCGAAGGTTTTGACGCGAGCGAAGCAAACTCTTATCTGGTCGGTAAAGGGATATTCGCGGAAGCCGCGATAGGCGATAAGCTTATATTCATCCTTACCGAAGGCAATGTCGACAGGCTTAGCGCCGTTTACGAAGCGCTCAAAGAATACAGACCGACGAAAAGACTTGCTCCCGAGCCTTGTGTTAAGAGAGAAAAAGTCAGAGCTGTCGGCGCGGTAACGTTCGTGTCTCCCGATGAGGCTGAAGGCAGGGTGTGCATGAACGAGATCGGATTTTATCCGCCGGGTACGCCGTTTATCGGCAGAGGGGAAGTCTTTACCGCGGAAGACGTCGGGCTGATAAAGAAAAACGCGGGAAATACGTTCGGACTTGTAAACGGCAAAGCCGTTGTGTTACAATAGTATAGCAAAGGGTAAAATATATGAAAGGCAGCTTTATTACGTTTGAAGGTTGCGAGGGCGTAGGCAAGACCACGCAGGTGGACAGGCTTAAACGCTATCTCGAGAAGAGCGGACAGCCCGCGTTGTTTCTGCGCGAGCCGGGCGGCACCGTGATTTCCGAAAAGATAAGAGAAATGCTCCTCAGCAAGGAAAACGACAAGATGAACGGCAAATGCGAGGCTTTGCTCTATTCTGCGGCGCGCGCTCAGCTTCTGGGCGAAGTGGTCGCTCCCGCACTTGAAAAGGGAAGCATAGTCGTATGCGACAGGTTTACCGATTCGACGTTCGCCTACCAGGGCGCGGCGAGGGGTCTGGGCGTTGATTTTATAGACGAACTCAATAAGCTGACCTGCGGCGACATAGTGCCCGACGTTACCGTTTTTCTCGATCTTCACCCGCGCGAAGCGTTCGCGAGAAAGGGCGGCGCAGACAAGAACGACCGCCTGGAAAGCCAGAGCATCGAATTTCACGAAAAAGTGTATCTCGGATACAAGGAGATAGCGTCGAGATACCCCGAAAGGTTTATATGCGTTGACGCGTCCAAGGACGCCGACGGCGTATGGGAAGAGGTCATCGCGCTTCTGAGACGGAGGACATCGGTTAAGTGATATGACTGAGACGGAAAGACTTCTCAAAAACTCAAAGCCGTATCTTGCGGTCTCTGCCGATAAGAAGAACGGAGCGCTGAGTCATTGTTATCTGATACTCTCTGACGACGACGTCGCGAGAAAGACTCTTTGCCGTATGATCGCGAAGATCGCGCTGTGTCCTAACGGAGGCTGCGATAAATGCGACGTCTGCGAAAAGATAAACGACGGCGCTTACGTTGCCTTAAGGATAAACGAAAGCGAGAAAATATCCGTAGACGACGTTTCGAGGATAATAGAGGACAGTTATTTCACGGGCTTTGACGGAGATAAAAAGGTCTACGTTATAAGCAATCTTCAGGGCATGAACGAGAAGGCGCAGAACAAGTTTCTGAAAACTCTCGAAGAGCCGCCCGAGGACGTTATATTCGTGCTGGGCGCAAGCCAGCAGACGGCGGTGCTCGCGACCATATTGTCGCGTTGCAAGAAGTTGTATTTCGAAGGTTTTTCGGCAGCGGACATATACGGCGTGCTGACTGAAGGAAACGACGACCCCGACGAAGAAACCGACAGCGCGGCTTCCCGCGCGGCGGTATGCGGATTCGGCAATCTGACGCGCGCAGAAAAACTGTATAAAGACGCGGCGTTCGGTGAAAAATTTTCCCTGCTGGTGTCTGTTATACGCGATTTATCCTCTACGAAAAAGCTGGACGAACAGTTGTCCAGATTAAAGATAGACAAGGATAATTTAGACGGCTATCTCGATATTGCGGAAACGGTATTCAGACTTATCCTCGCGTCTAAAAGAGGGGCTGTCGCAAAAGGGTTCGAAGAGCTGGACGCGCTTGAAGCGGATTACGACTATCCGACGATAGTGAACGTGCTCGATCTGATCATGAAGTGTAAGCGTATGAGCGAGAGCAACTGCAATGCGCAGTCGATCGCCGACGTGTTGTTTATAGGAATTTTGGAGGTAAAATATCTATGCCGGAAATAGTTGAAATAAAATTTCCGTCCAATACGAAAACGTATTATTTCGACCCGAAAGGTATAAAATTCGAGACGGGAGACAACGCTATCGTAGAGACGGTAAGAGGGCAGGAATACGGCAAAGTCGTCGCGCCCAACAGATTTGTCGACGATGAAGCGATAAAAGGTCAGCTCAAGCCCGTTATCCGCAAGGCTACGCCCGAAGACGACAAGAGGGCGCAGGAAAATATCGATATGAAAGCCGCGGCAATGGAGCTTTGCAATAAGAAGATAGCCAAGCACGGGCTGAAAATGAAGCTGGTGGACGCTGAATACACGTTCGACCGCTCCAAGATAGTTTTCAGCTTTACAGCGGAAGGAAGAGTTGATTTCCGAGAGCTCGTAAAGGACATCGCGGGCGTCATGCACATGAGGATAGAACTCAGGCAGATATACGAACGCGACGATATAAAGATGAGAGGAGCGCTTGCCATGTGCGGCAGACCGTGCTGTTGCATAACGCACCTTTCGGACTATGAAAAAGTCACCGTGAAAATGGCGAAAAACCAAAACATATCCTTAAATCCGACAAAGGTAAGCGGTATGTGCGGAAAGCTTATGTGCTGCTTAAGGTACGAAAACGACTATTACGTCGAGACCGCGAAGCTTCTTCCCAAAGTAGGTACCACGGTGTCTACAGCAAAGGGCAACGGAAAAGTAGAGGAAACGGATATGCTCAAGCGCCGCATCAAGGTCGCCATACAGAACGAGGACGGTATAATAAACGAGTATTTCGAGGTCGGAGAGTTCGAGGTCATCGGCGCTCCGCAGAAACAGAAGCAGAGCAAAGAAGAAGAGCAGTACGAAAAAGAACTCAGAAAACTCGAAGAGTGAAACCGTCTGTCTGTCTTACAAAAGCGTTTTACTGAAAGTAAATACGTAGAGTTAGAAGCTGCTAACTAAAACGCGGCTCCAAATTTTTTAAAAAGGTTTACAACCTCGGGGGCGTGTGGTATAATCAAATCACAAAATCTAAAAAGGAGATTTACGAACATGGCATACGTTATCGGAGATGGATGCATTAAGTGCGGTAACTGCGCGGCTAACTGCCCCGTTGAGGCGATCACTGAGGGCGACGACAAGTACGTTATCGACGCAGACACCTGCATAAGCTGCGGCACTTGCGCTGCGGGCTGCCCCGTTGAAGTCATCAGCGAGGAGTAATCTTTAATAAAAGAAAGAATAAAGAACGGGTGCGATAACGGTCGCACCCGTTCTTTTTTACGCGCGTATTTTAATTAATTCGTTCAAGTCCTTTATTTTTGCGCGCATATATGTTAAAATTATCAAGATAACGAATTTTTTACTTGCGGAGGAAAGATGAAAAAGGACTTCTTGTGCATGGAAGGCGTCAGCGCCGCAACGCTGACAAAGCTTATGGACGACGCGGCGGAGATGAAAAAGATCGTACTGTCGGGCGACAAAAGCACAGACATTCTGAAAGGAAAAACGGTCGCGACTCTTTTTTACGAAAACAGCACCAGGACGCGCTGTTCGTTTGAGGACGCGGCGAAATATCTCGGCGCTACGGTCACGGTCGTAGACGTATCCACGTCCAGCGTCCAGAAAGGAGAAAGCATACTCGATACGGGCAGAACGATAGAGGCGATGGGCACCGACGTCATCGTCATACGCCATTCCGCGAGCGGCGCTCCTAAATATCTGGCGGACAACGTCGGTTGCAGCGTTATCAACGCGGGCGACGGACTGCACGCTCATCCGACGCAGGCGCTTCTCGATCTGTTCACGATACGCGAAAAGTTCGGCAAAGTCGAAGGTCTTACCGTAACGATAATCGGCGACGTAAAGCACAGCAGAGTGGCGAGAAGCAACATCGTCTCCCTTACGACGATGGGCGCTAAGGTAAGGATATACGGACCTCCCACGATGATACCCGTCGCGGCTGAAAAACTGGGTTGCGAGGTCTGCTCTTCGATAGAGGACGCTTTTAAAGGAAGCGACGTGATAATGGGACTCAGGATACAGCTCGAGCGTCAGCAAAAGGGGCTTTTCCCCAGTTACGGAGAATACGCTAAGTTCTTCGGCGTAACTCCGGAAAGAATGAAGCTGGCGAACAAGGGCGCTATCGCTATGCACCCCGGTCCCGTGAACAGAGGGGTCGAGTTCTCTTACGCGCTGTGCGAGGACGAATGTTGTTATAAGGACATACAGGTGACCAACGGCGTGGCTACCCGTATGGCTCTTCTCAAATGGATACTGGAGGACTGATATGAAAAAACTTCTTATAAAGTCCGCGCTTGTCGGCGGTAAGGAAAGAGATCTGCTGATAGACGGCGACAGAATAGAAAAGATAGCTGAGAATATTTCCGCGGACGGCTGCGAGGTCGTCGATGCGAAAGGTCTTACCGCGCTTCCCGCGTTCGTGGATATGCACGTTCATCTGCGCGAGCCCGGCTTCGAATACAAAGAGGACATAGAAAGCGGCTCTAAGGCTGCGGTAGCGGGCGGTTTTTCCGCGGTATGCTGCATGCCCAACACAAAGCCCGTTACGGACAATAAGTATATAGTCAGATATATCAAGGACAGGGCAAAAGAGGTCGGTCTCGTAAAGGTATACCCGATAGCGGCGGTCAGCGTCGGCGAAAAGGGTGAAACGATAACCGAAATGGGCAAGCTCAAAGAAGCGGGCGCGGTCGCTTTTTCGGACGACGGCAGACCCGTCGAAAGCGCTCAGCTCATGCGTATAGCTCTCGAATACGCGGGAGGACTGAATATGCCCGTGATAAGCCATTGCGAGGACTTGTCTCTCGTCAACGAAGGAGTCATGAACGAAGGATATATCTCGACTCTTACGGGTCTTAAGGGCATAACCCGCGCCAGCGAAGAGGTGATGGTAGCGCGCGATATCGTACTTGCCGAAGCTCTCGGCGCGCGCGTGCATATAGCGCATATAAGCACAAAGGGCAGCGCTCAGCTGATAAGAGAAGCTAAGGCGCGCGGCGTAAAAGTCACCTGCGAGACCTGTCCGCATTACTTTGCGGCGACGGACGAGCTTTGCAAGGACAACGACGCGAACGCTAAGGTCAATCCTCCTCTGAGAGAGGAAAGCGACCGCCTTGCTATGATAGAGGCGATAAAGGACGGCACGGTCGACGCGATAGTCACCGATCACGCTCCGCACGCAAAGCACGAAAAAGATGGCGGCTTTATCGGCGCGGCGAACGGTATAAGCGGAATAGAGACCTCGTTCGCGCTCTCTTATACGACCCTTGTCAGGACGGGCGAGATAACGCTTGAAAAGCTCAGTCAGCTTATGACTTCTTCTCCCGCTTCGATAGTGGGTATCGAATGCGGCGCGCTCGAAGAGGGCGCGAAAGCGGACGTAACTCTCGTAGATCTCAACGAAAAGTATAAAATAGACAAGGAAAAATTCTTCTCCAAAGGAAAGAACACTCCGTTCCACGGCAGAGAGGTATACGGCAAGGTACGTTACACGGTCGTCGACGGAAAAGTAAAATACAAGGCGGTGTAATATGATAATCGACAAACTCATCGACGCAATAAAGAGGACGGACAACCCGTCCGTGATAGGTCTGGACACTTGCGTGGACTACCTTCCCGACGAAATGAAAGCAAAGTGCACGACACTGGACGACGCGGCTAATTATATCACGAAGTTCAATTTCGACCTCGTGGACGCGCTCAAAGACGTAGTTCCTGCGGTAAAAGTTCAGGTCGCTTACTACGAAATGTACGGCGTTGCGGGCATGCGCGCTTTTAAAGACACTCTCGCATACGCGCGCGAAAACGGACTTGTCGCGATAGCGGATATAAAGAGAAACGATATCGGCAGCACCGCGGCGGCTTACAGCAAGGCGTATATCGGCGCGACCGAGCTTGCGGGCGGCGTTAAAGTCACCCCGTTCGAAAGCGATTTCGTGACCGTGAACGGTTACCTCGGCAGCGACGGCGTAAAGCCTTTCGTCGCTGATTGCGAAAAGAACGACAAGGGCATTTTCGTACTCGTCAAAACGTCCAACCCCGCAAGCGGAGAGCTTCAGGACAAGGCGCTCGGCGACAAGGAGACTTTATACGACGCTATGGCGGATCTCGTTGACGACTGGGGCAAGAACCTTATCGGTAAATACGGTTATTCCTCGGTCGGCGCGGTCGTAGGCGCGACACACAAGGAGCAGGCGGCGAGAATAAGAGCGGCTCATCCTCATCTTTTCTTCCTTATCCCCGGCTACGGCGCGCAGGGCGGAAAGGCGGAAGACCTCGCGGTATGCTTCAAGGACGGCATAGGCGGTATAGTCAATTCGTCGCGCGGCATACTGTGCGCTTACAAGAAAGAGCAGTACGCGGGTCTCAACTATAAGGACGCGGCGCTCAAAGCGGCGATAGATATGCAGAAAGATCTGACAAGGTATATAAAATGAAAGACAGGATAGCTAAGGTTGTGAAAAACGCGCCCGTCGCGGACGGGATATGGAAAATGACCCTCGGCTTTGAAGACCTCGAAGAGATAAAGGGCGCGCAGTTTCTCGATATAAAACTGCCCGACGGGAGCAAGATATTGAGACGCCCGTTCTGTATTTGCGATTTTGACGCCGAAAAGAAGACGACGGACGTCTGTTACGCGGTCGTAGGCGGCGGCACAAAGGTTCTTTCTGAGGTGAAAGAGGGCGACAAACTCAACGTGCTTCTCCCTCTCGGCAACGGCTACGTACCAAAGGGCAAGAAGATAATGCTTATCGGCGGCGGTATGGGTACGGCGGTGCTTCCCGCTGTCGCCACCGCAAATCCCGATAAGGAATTTCACGCATACATCGGCTTTGCGAACGCGGGAAAAGTCGTACTCGAAAAAGAACTCGCCGCGAAATGCGCTTCCGTCACGGTCGCTACCGACGACGGCAGTTACGGCAAAAAAGGCTTCGTGACTACGGTCGCGAGAGCAGCGGCGGACGAGATAAAGCCCGACGAGATCCTGGTCTGCGGACCCGAAGTCATGTACAGGGCGCTTAAAAAGTGTTTCGAAGGCAGCGGGATCCCGATATACGTATCTCTCGAACAGCGCATGGGTTGCGGCATAGGCGCGTGCCTCGTCTGCAACTGCAAAGTAAGACGCGCGGACGGCGAGGGTTACGTAAGAGTGTGCAAGGACGGTCCCGTGTTCCTTCTCGACGAGGTGGTATTATGAGCAATCTCAAAGTAAACATAGCGGGCGTTGAATTCAAAAACCCGATAATCACGGCAAGCGGCACTTTCGGCTTCGGCAAGGAGTACGGGGAATTTTATCCGCTTTCCGCGCTGGGCGGCATATGCACCAAAGGTCTTACCCTTAAGAAGAGAGAGGGCAATCCTCCCCCGAGAGTCGCTGAAACTTACGGCGGTATGCTCAACAGCGTAGGCTTGCAGAACCCCGGCATTGAGCATTACCTCGCAGAGGACGACAAGAGGCTTGCGAAAGAGGACGTCGTAGTCATTGCGAATATTGCGGGATCTACGCTCGAAGATTACATAGCGATCGGAGAGAGGATAAACGACAGCCACGCGGATATGGTAGAGCTCAACATATCCTGCCCCAACGTAAAGCAGGGCGGCATGGCTTTCGGCGTGCTTCCCGAAAACGTAGAGGAAGTCACCCGCGCGGTAAAGAACGTATGCAAGAAACCTGTTATAACTAAGCTTTCCCCCAACGTAAGCTGTATAGCAGACAACGCGAGGGCGGCTGAAGCGGGAGGCGCGGACGCGGTTTCTCTTATCAACACCCTTTCGGGTATGGCGGTCAACTATAAGACAAGGCGTCCGATACTCGCCAACAACAACGGCGGTATGTCGGGTCCTTGCGTAAAGCCCGTCGCGCTCAAGATGGTGTGGGAATGTTACAACGCGGTAAAGATACCGATAATAGGCCTGGGCGGAATAACGACCTATACCGACGTTCTCGAATTTATGATATGCGGGGCGCGCGCAGTCCAGGTCGGTACGGCTAACTTTATCAATCCCACCGCCGCTTACGATATAGCAAAAGACCTCGAAAAGTACGTAGAGGAAAACGGCACGGATATAAACGACCTGGTCGGCACGCTGATACTTAATTAGTTTAACCGACACAGGCAGGAAAAAATACAAACAACAACAATATCGGAGGATATGACAATGATGACTACAGAGCAGGCACTCGAAGTATACCGCAGCACAGGCGCGATACTCAAAGGACACTTTAAACTTACGTCGGGCAGACATTCTGACACTTATATGCAGAGCGCGAAGGTTTTCGTCGACCCCAAGGCGAGCGAGACTCTTTGCAAGGCTCTCGCCGAAAAGCTTACAGAGGCAGGCGTCGAAGTCGACGTCGTGATCTCTCCCGCGATAGGCGGTATCCTTATGGGGTACGAGGTCGCGAGACAGCTGGGCAAACCCAACATATTCGCTGAGCGCGAAAACGGAGTCATGTCTCTGCGCCGCGGATTTACGATAGAAAAGGGTACGAAGTTCGTAGTATGCGAAGACGTCGTCACTACGGGCGGCTCCGTCAAAGAAGTCATCGCTCTCGTAAAAGAGGCGGGCGGCGAGGTCAGCGCGGTAGCTTCTCTCGTAGACAGAAGCAACGGCAAGGTGGATTTCGGCGTGAAATTCGTAAATCTCATCAGTATGGACATCACCTCTTACGAGCCTGACGAATGCCCGCTCTGCAAAGAGGGAAAGATCGAACTGGTAAAGCCTGGTTCGAGAGTCTTTACTAAGTGAGCGGCTTATGTGGAAGAGAGTAGAAAGAGCATATGCCAGCCTGCATAACAGGGTCGATTTCAAGCCGCAGATAGGGCTTGTCCTCGGCAGCGGTCTGGGCGCGCTTGCGGAAGAGATAGAAAGCGTTTACAGCATGCCTTTCGAGAATATCCAGGGCATGCCGACGTCAACCGTGCAGGGACACAGCGGCAGATTCGTTTTCGGGTATATCAACCGCGTTCCCGTCGTAATAATGCAGGGCAGAGTTCATTATTACGAAGGTTACACGCCGCAGGAAGCCGTGCTCCCGATACGTCTTTTGATAAGAATGGGCGTAAAGGCGCTTATACTTACCAACGCCGCGGGAGGAATAAGAGACGACCTGAATACGGGCGATATCATGATGATAACCGACCATATATCTCTGGTCCCGTCTCCGCTCATCGGCAGGAACGATCCCTCTTACGGAGACCGTTTCCCCGATATGACTGAAGCGTACGATCCTTCTTTGAGAGAGATCGCGCGCCAGGCGGCTAAGAAGGTCGGCGTAGAACTCAAGGAAGGCGTATATATCCAGTTTACGGGTCCCAATTTCGAGACTCCCGCGGAAATACGCATGGCGCGCGCCATGGGCGCGGATGCGGTAGGAATGAGCACCGCGATAGAGACGATTGCCGCCGTGCATATGGGTATAAAAGTTCTCGGCCTTTCGTTCATAAGCAACAAGGCGGCGGGACTCGGCAGCGAAAAGCTCAGTCATCTCGACGTTCAGGCTGAGAGCGAAAAAGTGGTAGGCAAACTCAGCGCGATCATCAAAGAAGCCGTTCAGCTGGCTTCGAATAAGTAAGCTTTACGCACACGGGCAGGGAAATTCGTATTACAGGCGAACTTTTCTGTCTGCATATAACGCTTTAAGCGGCAACGGGTAGAATATGAAATTAAGGTTTTACAACGGTAAAATACTTACGCCTGACGGCATTATCGACGGCGAACTGCGTACTGACGGGGATAAGATAGTATATCTGTCCCCCGTATCCACGCTCGACTGGCAGGACTGGGACAGGGAGATAGACTTAAAAGGCAACCTTCTCGCGCCGTCTTTCAAGGACGCGCATACGCATTCTCCTATGACTTTCCTGCGTTCGCGCGCGGAGGATATGCCTTTAAACGACTGGCTGTATAAGCAGGTCTTCCCCGCGGAAGGAAAACTTACAGACGAGGATTGTTATTATTTCACCCGTCTCGCGGTCGCGGAATATTACGCGGGCGGCATTACGTATTGTTCGGAAATGTACGGACATACGGAGGCGGTCGCTCAGGCTTTCGCGGATACGGGCTTCGGCGCGTATATAGGAAGCGGTATTTTCGATTTCGACGGCGGCTATGACGATATAGTCAGGAGGGCGGAAGAACTAAAAGACAAGCTGGATAAGCTCCCCAGGATAAAATATTCGCTCGCCATGCACGCGCAGTACACCTGCGGCGACGAGACTCTGAGAGCTGTTTCAGACCTTTCGAAAAAGTTTTCTCTTCCCGTGCATACTCATCTTTCGGAGACGGCGGCGGAGGTCGCTTCCTGCAAAGAGAAATACGGCGTATCGCCCGTAAAGTTGCTGGCGGAAAAGGGCATATTCGATCTGGGCGGCACGGGATATCATTGCGTGCACGTTGACGACGAAGACATAAGGATAATGAAAAATCTTAACGTCGCCGCGGTCACCAATCCTTGCAGCAACCTCAAGCTCGCCAGCGGCATAGCTCCGCTCAAAAAGCTTCTTGACGCGGGCATTACTCTGGGCGTCGGCACGGACGGCGCGGCAAGCAACAACGCTCTCGATATGTTCAGGGAGACCTATCTTGCGACGGTATTGCAGAAATACTTTCTCGGCGACGCGGTCGCCGTGAGCGCAAAAGCCATATACGGCGCGGCGGTGAGCGGAAAATCGTTCGGACTTCAGAACGCAGACGGGCTTTACAGAGGCGCGCTTGCGGATATGACGGTGATAGACCTCAGCGCTCCCAATATGCAGCCGCATACCGATATCGCC
Source organism: Candidatus Ornithoclostridium faecavium (assembly GCA_018714045.1). Classification (GTDB taxonomy): domain Bacteria; phylum Bacillota; class Clostridia; order Christensenellales; family UBA3700; genus Ornithoclostridium; species Ornithoclostridium faecavium. Next base: position 69,481 of record DVNX01000113.1, on the reverse strand, counting down.
GCAAATCTCGTTTACGCGGGCGGCAGAAACAACGTGACGATGACAATATCGGGCGGCAGAATAGTATACGAAAACGGACAGCTTACGTACGGCGAAGACTACGACGCGCTTGTATTAAAGTGCAACGCCGCGGCTGAAAGGATAAAGAATGAACTCTGAAAAACAAGCCGCTTTGCAGGCTGAAAAGAAAAAGAAAAGACTGCGCTTTGCGGGACTTGTCATACTTACCGTACTGGTCGTCGCGGCGGTGGTGATCACCGCGCTTTCGGTAAAGAGCTGCGAAGAAAAGATCAATCTCGACCTCGGGCAGCCCTACGACGCGGGCAAAGCGACGGTAACGGTGAACGATTTGTCGGTAAAAAGCATAGCTGACTCTGAAATGGTTTACGCTATTGTGACCGTGAAGGTTGAGACGGAAAAAAATTTCACTCTCGATCCTTCGGATTTCGCTCTGGACGGGACGCCGCCAATGAATCTCAAACTTGCCGACGGAACAGAGGTGACTACCGAAAAAACGGAGATAGGCGCGGGTCAGACAAAGGACGTAAAGATAGCGTTTATGGTAAAGCGCAGCATGGCAGTAAGCTTTCTCACCTACAAAAAAGCGGTGATAAGGCTGGGCAGTATGACAGAAAACGACAATAACCTTTCCAAGGAGTAAAAATGATACAGGTAACCGATTTATTTTTGCAGTTCGGCGGCAGAAAGCTTTTCGAGGACGTAAACCTCAAATTCACCGACGGAAACTGCTACGGCGTTATCGGCGCGAACGGCGCCGGCAAATCCACTTTCCTCAAAGTGCTTTCGGGCGAACTCGAACCGACGAGAGGCACCGTTTCGATAGGAAAGGGACAGCGTATAAGCGTTCTGCACCAGAACCAGAACGACTTCGACGATTGCACGGTAATGCGTACCGTGCTTCTCGGGCACAAGCGCCTCGTCGACATAATGGACGAAAAGGACGCTCTTTACATGAAAGAGGACTTTTCGGAAGAGGACGGCATCCGCGCTTCGGAACTCGAAAACGAATTCGCAGAGCTCGGCGGCTGGGAAGCGGAAAGCGAAGCTGCGTCTCTGCTCAACGAACTCAAATTCGGCGAAGAATATCACGAAAAGCTGATGAGCGAACTGGACGGCAAGCAGAAAGTCAAGATACTTTTAGCGCAGGCGCTTTTCGGCAATCCCGACATACTTATACTTGACGAGCCGACCAACAACCTGGACGCAAAGAGCATAATGTGGCTGGAAAAATTCCTGATGGACTTCAAGAACACTCTTATCATCGTGTCGCATAACCGTCACTTCCTGAACAAGGTATGCACGCATATCTGCGACGTCGACTACGGTCAGATAAACATGTACGTCGGCAACTACGATTTCTGGTACGAGACCAACCAGCTTCTGCAAAGACAGGCTAAGGAAGCCAATAAGAAAGCGGAAGCGAGAGCAAAGGAACTTCAGGAATTCATCGCGCGCTTCTCTGCGAACGCGTCCAAGTCGAGACAGGCGACGTCCAGAAAGAAAGAGCTGGAAAAACTCACTCTCGAGGACATAAAGCCGTCGATGAGAAAATATCCTTATATCAATTTCGAGATGGAACAAGATCTCGGCAAGGAGATATTGAGGGTTGAAGGACTGACAAAGAAAGGCTTTTTCGAAAACGTCACTTTTACCGTGCAGAAGGGCGAGAAGATCGCGTTTCTGTCCGATAAGTCTACGTCGGTATCCATGCTTTTCGATATCCTTAACGGAATAGAAGAGCCTGACGCGGGCAAGGTGGAATGGGGCAAGACGGTAAGACTCAGCTACGTACCTCAGAATTTCGACGAATTTTTCGACGGTTGCAATATGAACCTCGTAGAGTGGATAAACAGGTTCTCGAAAGACCATACCGAAAGCTATCTGAGAAGCTGGCTGGGAAGAATGCTTTTCTCGGGAGACGAGGTCAAAAAGTGCGCAAAGGTGCTGAGCGGCGGCGAAAAGGTGCGTTGTATGCTTGCGCGCGCAATGCTGATCGCGGGCAACGTGCTCATTCTCGACGAGCCGACCAACCATCTCGATCTCGAATCGATAACCGCGCTGAACAAAGGCATGATAAACTTTAAGGGTTGCTGTCTTTTCGCTACGCACGACCAGGAGCTCATGCAGACGGTCGCCAACAGAATAATTGAAATCAACGGTACGAAGACGTTCGATAAACTTACTACGTACGAAGAATATCTTGAAACTATCTGACGAGGTGAAGATCATGGACAAGAAAGACAAACAGTTGATCGCGATACTGCGCGAGGACAGCCGTTTCACGACGGCGCAGATCGCCGCTATGAGCGGACTTGAAGAAGAGGACGTAAAGGCGAGGATAGAGGCTATGGAACAGGACGGCGTCATAGCGAAATACACCGTGCTGTGCAATACCGAGAAGCTGGATTCCGACGCGGTCACCGCGCTTATAGAGGTCAAGGTCACTCCGCAGATGCGCGACGGATTCGACGCGATCGCGCGCGATATCTACAAGTTCGAAGAGGTGAAGGACGTCTACCTTATGAGCGGCAGCTACGACCTTACCGTTATCGTCGAGGGCAAAAATCTGCGCGAGGTCTCCCGTTTCGTTACCGAAAGACTTTCCGTGCTCAAAGACGTTACGTCCACCGCGACTCACTTTATACTTAAAAAATACAAGGCGGAAGGCGTTGTCCTCGAAAAAGGCGACGAGATAAAGAGAGAAGAGATAGTATGAATTACGACAAACACGTGAGCGACGTCGTAAAGAATATCAAGCCTTCGGGTATAAGAAAGTTTTTCGACGTGGCGGCTATGTATAAGGACGTCATCTCGCTGGGCGTAGGCGAACCCGATTTCGTCACGCCGTGGGAAGCGAGAGAAGCGGCGGTACAAAGCATAAGAAAGGGCATAACTCAGTATACGTCCAACAGCGGTCTGTTGCAGCTGAGAGAGGCGGTCGCGAAATACGTCGATCTGCATTTCGGCGTAAAGTACGACCCGAAGGACGAGGTGATAATGACCGTGGGCGCGAGCGAAGCGATATACCTCGCGGTCAGGACTCTTGCCAACGCGGGCGACGAGGTGATAATCCCTGAGCCGTCTTACGTTTCTTACGCTCCCGGCGTAGCGCTTTGCGACGCCGTGCCCGTAAGCGCGCCGTGCAGGGCAGAGGACAATTTTATTCTTACTGCGGAAGCTCTCGAAGCTGCGATAACTCCGCGTACGAAAGCGGTGATACTGCCGTTTCCGAACAATCCGACGGGCGCGATAATGACGAGACCTCAGCTGGAAGCGATAGCGGAAGTCATAAAAAAGCACGACTTGATCGCGATATCGGACGAGATCTACGCTGAGCTTACCTACGGCGACGAAAGACACGTTTCTGTCGCATCTCTCGACGGCATGAGAGAGCGCACCGTGCTCATCAACGGTTTCAGCAAGGCGTTCGCGATGACGGGTTGGAGACTGGGGTATTACTGCGCGCCGAGAGAGCTGTCGAAACAGATGCTCAAGATCCATCAATATATCATAATGTGCGCGCCGACTGCTGCTCAGTACGCGGCGCTCAACGCGCTCAATACCGCTTTCGAAGACAATTTCGCGGCGGTCGAGGAGATGAGAAGTCAGTACGATATAAGGCGCAGATTTCTTGTCAGGAGACTTAACGAGATGAAGCTGACCTGTTTCGAACCTAAGGGCGCGTTTTACGTGTTCCCGTGCGTGTCCGTTACGGGTATGGACGGAGAACAGTTCGCGGAAGAATTGCTCGCGGATCAGAAAGTCGCGGTAGTTCCGGGCGGCGCTTTCGGGGAGTCGGGAAAGAACTTTATAAGGATAAGCTACGCATATTCTCTCGAAAACCTGAAAAAGGCGATGGACAGGATAGAAAATTTCCTGAAGAAGAGAGGAGTGCTGTAAAAACGGTTGGTAATAATACACGATTACCCGATTTTTGAGGGCTAAGCGTGTTAAAATGTGCATATTTTTAATACTCTTTTAATAAAAGTATGCAAAAAACAGAGCGAAAAGCACCGATAAAAAATTTTTTAAAAAAGTTGTAAAAAACTGTTGACAAAATTTTAAGTCGGTGATAAAATGCAAACTGTAAATAAAAGAGCTCATAATTTTCCCCCTTATCATATAATAAAGGAAGGGAGCTATCCGAGGAATCGGATAGCTCTCTTTCTTTTTTACGGCGTCTGATGAATAATGAAAATTTTATTCAACCGTTTTGTCCATAAATCCGTTTTGAATTGCAAAATATATGCTTCAAATCGTTTTAAAAGACGTTTTAACGCCGTTTTTCACGACGGTTTGCTATTTGGAAGCAACGTCGCTTAGCCTTAAAACACGTCAGTCGTTCTGATTGTGTCCGCTTTCGTTGCAGCACTTGCCGCCGCACATCTTACCGCAGTTCTTAGTCTGCTGAGCGCGACCTGCTTTCTGCTTGGTCTGATTAGCTTTCTTCATCACTTTAACCTCCTTTTTTCAGGCTGTTTATATTGTGTTACGCGCCGCTTGTTTTATCCTTTTCGGCGCTGTAAATTTTTACCTTGAAAAATCGGTAAAGATCTGAATAATATTTTAAAACCGTAAAAGAGTCCTGTTTTTTGCAAGAACAGGTCAGTAAGGGGATACGTTGAGCGAATTTCTGAGAAGCGCTCCCGCGCCTTTGCGGTATGAATTTAGCGCGTCGTACAGATCTTCGGGATATGCGAAAGAAAGGCAGTTGTTTTTTACGTAAAGCGAAAGAGCTTCGCATAAGCCGTCGCGCGTCACGCTTTGCGCGGTTATTTCAACCGCGAGCAGCGCTTTGCAGTATACCGTCGCGAAATAGTCCGTCTGGTCGCGATACTCGGTCGTTGCTCTGTTGACGTCGCACAGCGCGTTTTCTCCCAGCGAGCGCTGAGTCGTCAGATAGTCGTTGTAAAAGTCAGAGTACCCCTTCAAAAGGGTGTCTGCGTAACTTTTCATTCCCCGTTTTCCGAAATATAGCAAAGTCGACCATTGCGCTAAGGCTTCGTCCTGCCACGGCGCTTTGACCTGGTCGCTTCCCACTAAATTGTACCACCACTGGTGAGAGACCTCGTGCGCGACCGTCTTTTCGACTTCCGCGAAAGAAAGCCCGGACGAAACGATCGCCGCGTTGCTGAATTCCGCGCCCGCCGTCATAAAAGGAGTGAATACGATATAAAACTGCTTTTCGGGGAGTTCGCCGAACGCCTCTGAAAATACATCGAGCGCGTCCGCCGCATAAGTCGCCGCATAGCCGAAAGAACCGTCGTGGATCGCCGTCGCGGTATAGCCGCCTTTCGTTACGGTCGTGACTTCGGCATCGGGAGCCAAAAACAGGCTGAGGTCTCTTGCCGAGCGCGAGTGATAATAACGCACGCCGTTTTCACTTCTGGTTTCGGGAGCGGAGCAGGCGACTGCCCATGCTTCCGGACAGTCGAGAGCAAGCGAATATTCCGCTACGTCGAAAACGAACGGATCGCCCGTAGCTATATAGTCGTTGAATTCAAAGCCTCCCGACGCCGCGTCGTAGCGGCATAGCACGGGATAAAAGAAGGTGAGATTTACCGAAAAGTCGTTATATCCGTAGCGGGTATTGCATAGCGGAAGCGTAAGGTCGTAAGAAAATCTTACGACCGCGCTTTCGCCGATGGCGAGCGGTTTTTCGAGAGCGACAGTTATTCTGCAGCGCGTTTCGCATATCGAAACGCTTTTCACGTTTTCGCCTCCTGCTTGCAGAAAGGTATATCCGCCCGCGTTTATGCCGTAAGGATAGGCGGCAGATATCATCGTTTCGTCGACGGGAGGCGGAGACTTAAGCGTGAACGCGTCGGGATAAAACGAAAAGACCAGTTCTTTAAGACCTTCTTCGAATACGTTTGGGACCGTAACGGTCATATCGACGGTCGTCTTGTTTTCCGCTTCGTCGACGGTGACGGTCAGATCGTAGCTCACGCGCTCGGCAAGGCTTGCCGTTTCGCTTTCGCAGGAAACGGATACGAGAGGCAAGGTCGACAGCAGAACGGCGCATATCGCGGCGCAGACGAATTTTGCTTTCATATTAATTAGATATTGCGTAAGATCGCGCAATATTCGTCGAACGCCTGTGTGCTTTTAAATTGCGCGCGTTAAAATCTGACTTGACAATACGCGCGCGCAACTTTATAATATAATCATCGGATTAAAAATAAGGGCTGTGAGCCCGAGGAGGAATATATGGGTTTCGGAGACTTTCTTAGAAGACAATTTCGCAAGGTCATTCAGTGGGAGACTGACGATAAAAACGCTATCGTATGGAAATATCCGCTTGAACGCAAAGAAGAGATAATGAGAAAATCTACCCTTGTCGTCCGCGAAGGACAAAAGGCGATATTTATAAACGAAGGTAAGCTTTGCGACGTGTTCGGCCCCGGTACTTATGAGCTGAGCGAACTCAAGAACATTCCTGTTCTTACGGCTCTTTATCATTGGAAGACCGCGTGGGAAACTCCGCATACCGCGGATCTTTATTTCGTTTCAACGAAGCAGTTCATAGACAACAAGTGGGGCACGTCCAATCCGGTAATGATGAAGGACGCTCAGTTCGGCATGGTGCGCGTTCGCGGTTACGGCGTTTACTCGTTCGCTATCGGCGTGCCGACTTATGCGATGAACGAGTTGTTCGGTTCGACCGGCGGACTTACCGTGTCCGACGTTGACAACTATTTCAAAAAGATAATCGTCAGCGTTTTGACCAATTCTATAGCGGAAAGCGGCGTCAGCGCGCTCGAATTGGCGGCGCATTACGACGATATCTCTGCGATCGCTCTCGAAAAGATGAGAGAGGACTTCGGCAAGATGGGCATAGAGATAAAGGGGCTTTATATAGAGAACCTGTCCGTGCCGGAAGAGGTCGAAAAGATGATAGACAAGCGCACTTCGGTCGGCGTAATGGGCGACGCGATGGGCGGTTACGCGAGAATGGAGACGATAGGCGCTATACGCGACGCTGCAAGGACTCCCGGCGCGGGCGGAGGAATGGCGAGCGCGGGCATAGGCATCGGCGCGGGTCTGGGTCTCGGCAAAATGTTCGCTGAAGGAATGGCGGACGTTTCGACTACGGCTACGGGTACGACCTGCCCTCATTGCGGCGCGGCGGTAAGCGCGGGCGCAAGGTTCTGTCCCGAATGCGGAAAATCGGTCAGCAGAGCAACGGTGAAATGTCCTTCGTGCGGCAACGACGTGCCTGAGGGTACTAAATTCTGCCCCGAATGCGGCGCGAGCCTCGCGGATAAAACCTGTCCTGCATGCGGTAAAAGCGTGCCTGCGGGTACTAAATTCTGCCCCGATTGCGGCAAGAAAATAAGGTAAGTATCGGAAATGGGAAAAAAAGAGCTGATAGAGGAAACCGCGGACGCGACGAGCGCCAAAGAGGTGGAAAGCGATACTTTTAAATGCCCGGGGTGCGGTAATTTTCTAAAATACGACCCCGACAGCTGCAAGCTCAAATGCGATTATTGCGGGGGAGAACGCGACGTTCCGCCCCCGAGACCGCCTATGGAGCTTTATTATACCGCGCTTTCTGAACAGGGATACAGTTCCTGGGGTGAGGTCAAGTGCATCCAGTGTCCTGTGTGCGGCGCGAAAACCATGCTGGAAAAATACCAGACGGTCACTGTCTGTCCGTTCTGCGGCGCGCCCAATCTGGTGGAAAGCGACGAACTTCCGGGGCTCAAGCCCAACGCGGTGCTGCCGTTTCTTATATCTGAACCTAAGGCGCACGAAAGTCTGAAAAAATGGATGGGCAAGAAATTCCTCGCTCCTTCCAACCTGAAGAAGACTGCTAAGACCTCTAAGATGAGGGGAGTGTACGTTCCGTCCTGGACGTTCGATTCCAACGTGTTCGCCACTTACGACGCGAGACTGGGAAAGACTTATACCGTCACCGTCGGCAGTGGAAAGAACAGACGTACGGAAACGCGTGTCAGATGGTATAACGTTTCGGGATCCATAAACTCTTATTTCGACGACGTGCTGGTCAACGCGAGTTCCAGGCTTTCGCAGAAAGATCTGAATAAAATAGGCGGTTTCGATACGAAGAATTCAGTGCAGTATGAAGAGGAATATCTTTCGGGATATTCCGCAGAGCGTTACGCTCAGGGGCTGGACGCCAGCTGGGAAGTCGCGAAAGATCTGATGATAAACAACGTAAGATCTCAGATAAGAAACAGATACCCCGATGCGGACAGGGTAGATTACATAAACGTACGCCCCGTATTCAACGAAACCAAGTACAAATATGTTCTCGGACCCGTATGGACCAGCGCTTACCGCTATAAAGGCAAGGATTACGGCTTTGTCGTCAACGGCAGAAACGGTAAGACGGTGGGCAAAGCTCCGCTGTCTCCGATCAAGACCTTCTTCTTTGTGTTGTTCTGCGCGGGCGCGGCGGCGCTTCTTATATGGCTTATGTACCTGCTTTTCTTTGTGTAGAAGAGTAAAACGCTTGCAATCTCTGCGGCGATTATATAAAATATATCTGTCGGCGGGATATGCCGTGATATAATATATAATATTGATAAAATAAATAATAATATATAAGGGATGACCCTGACGGAGGTAAACATGATAACCAAGGATATGCTTATTGCAGACGCTCTCAAAGAGGGCGACGTCGACGCGATAGCAAACGTGCTTTTCAGCGTCGGTATGCACTGCCTGGGCTGCGCGCTGGCTCACAATGAGACGGTCGAGGATGCGGCAAACGCTCACGGCATTGACGTAGACGAACTGGTTGAAAAGCTCAACGAAGCGGCAAAGGGCTGAGAAAGCAGAAAAGTATGAGCGCGCTCCGCTTCGCGGGGCGCGTTTTTACAACCGATAATTATCGAAATGACGGTAAATTTGCAATTTTACATAAATTTTACATTTCTTTTTAAACTTTTGAATTCAAAGATTTGACTTAAAATATTTAAATCTATATAATTCTACGTGCACCGCGAAAAACGGGATGAAGCGGGAGGTTACTGCAAAAGCAGAGAATTTCCGCGGACAAGAGTCCGACAATCGGGCGACTAACGGAGGCGAACTGCACGCCTTTTATTAAAGTCGCGGTGTGAAACACACGGACACGTGAATATGTAAGTTAGGAAAAAGGAGAAAAAACAATGGCAGGACAAATCATCAGAATAAGACTCAGAGCTTATGATCACAACCTCATCGACGAAGCGGCAAGCAAGATCGTCGACACGGTAACCAGATGCGGCGTTAAGGTCAGCGGACCTATCCCGCTCCCCACTGAGAAGGAAGTAGTCACCATCCTTCGCGCGGTTCACAAGTATAAGGACAGCCGCGAGCAGTTCGAACTCAGAACGCACAAGAGACTTATCGACATCTACAATCCTTCCGCAAAGGCTATGGAAGCTCTCATGAAGCTCTCTCTGCCCGCAGGCGTAGATATCAAGATCAAACTCTGATTAAGAGTAAACAAACAAGACAACAATACGGCTCCGCGTACTCCCAAAAAGCGCGGACGAAATAAATACGGAGGTGAACTTTATCTATGAATAAAGCAATCATTGGAAAGAAATTGGGAATGAGCCAGATCTTCGCAGAGGACGGCACCGTAATACCGGTAACGGTAGTTGAGGCGGGTCCGTGCCCCGTAGTTCAGAAGAAGACTCAGGAAAAAGACGGTTACAGCGCGATACAGGTAGCGTTCGGCGAGATCAAGGCAAAGAACGTGACGAAGCCCGTCAAAGGCCACTTCGAGAAGGCAGGCGTAGCGCCCAAGAGACATTTGAGAGAACTCAAGGTCGACAACGCTGAAAGCATCGAGGTAGGCAGCAACATTACCTGCGACGTGTTCGCAGTCGGCGACAAGGTCGACGTTGTGGGCGTATCCAAAGGTAAGGGCTTTACCGGCGCGATCAAGAGATGGAACCAGCACTGCGGTCCGATGGCACACGGTTCCGGATACCACAGGGGCGTAGGCTCTCTGAGCGCGAACTCCACTCCTTCGAGAGTTTTCAAGAACAAGAAGATGTCCGGTCACTGGGGTAACGAAAGAGTTACCGTTCAGAACCTGACCGTAGTCAGAGTGGACAAAGAGCGCAACCTGCTGCTTATCAAAGGCGCGATCCCCGGCAACAAGGGCGGCCTCGTCACCGTGAAGAGCAGCTGCAAGGCACAATAAGGAGAAGCGAAATGAAAGTAGACGTTTTTAATATAAGTGCGAAGAAAGTGGGCACGATGGAGCTGTCCGACGCGGTATTCGCTCAGGAATACAACGAGCCGCTCGTACACCAGGTAGTCGTCGCTCAGATGGCAAACAAGAGACAGGGCAACAAGAGCACCCTTACCCGCAGCGAAGTCAGAGGCGGCGGTATCAAGCCGTGGAGACAGAAGGGTACCGGTCGTGCGAGACAGGGTTCCATCAGAAGTCCTCAGTGGACGGGCGGCGGCGTAGTTTTCGCTCCCAAGCAGAGAGATTTCTCTCAGAAGATCAATAAGAAGATGAAGTTTGCGGCAACGGTCAGCGCGCTGAGCGCAAAAGTAGCGGACGGCGATTTCATCGTTCTGGACGAGCTCAAGCTCAAGGAAGCAAAGACGAAGCTGATGGCTACGGTCCTGAAAAACTTCGGTATCGAAAGCAGAGTTCTTCTTATCGTTTCTGAAAGCGACGAAACCGTTTTGAGAGCAAGCGCGAATATCGCTAACCTCACGGTCATCAACGCGGACCTCGTCAACGTATACGACTTAGCGGCAAACGCTAAATGCATCGTTACCAAAGCGGCGGTCGAAAAGCTCGAAAAGGCTTACAACTTAGAGGAGGTAGCCGAGTAATGAACAAGTACGACATTATCATCAGCCCGCTCATGAGCGAAAAGAGCTTCGACGGCATCCAGTCCAAGAAGTACACGTTCAAAGTTGACAAAAGGGCGACTAAAACGCAGATAAAGGTAGCAATCGAGGATATCTTCGGCGTCAAGGTTGAAAAGGTAAACACCTCCAACTACGACGGCAAGACCAAGAGAATGGGCAGAAACGAGGGTAAAACCGCGGCTTTCAAGAAAGCGATCGTTCAGCTCAAAGCAGACAGCAAACCCATCGAGTTCTTCGAGAGTTTGACCTGATAGGAGGACTAAGGATATGATAAAGAGATACAAACCTACTTCTCCCGCACGCCGTTTCATGACGACCTCCGCTTTCAGCGAGATCACGACGACGACCCCCGAAAGAAGCTTGCTCGAAAGCAAGAACAAGACGGGCGGCAGAAACGCAAGCGGCAGGATCACGGTAAGACATATCGGCGGCGGAAACCGCAACAAGTACCGTATCATCGACTTCAAGCGCAATAAGGACAACGTTCCCGCAAAGGTCGCTTCCATCGAATACGACCCCAACCGCAGCGCGAACATAGCGCTCCTGCACTACGCGGACGGCGAAAAGAGATACATCCTCGCTCCCGTAGGTCTGAACAAGGGCGACGTCGTAGTCAGTGGCGAAAACGCGGACATCAAGACCGGCAACAGCCTGCCGCTTGAAAAGATCCCCGTAGGTACGATGATCCACAACATCGAGATGCATCCCGGCAAGGGCGGTCAGATAGCGAGAGCTGCCGGCAACGCGGCTCAGCTGATGGCGAAGGAAGGCAAGTACGCTATCCTCAGAATGCCCAGCGGCGAGATGAGATATATCCCCATCAAGTGCAAGGCTACGATCGGTCAGGTCGGCAATCTCGACCACGAGATCGTCAGCATCGGTAAAGCGGGACGCAAACGTCACATGGGCGTCAAGCCGACCGTAAGAGGTGTGGTAATGAACCCCTGCGACCACCCGCACGGCGGTGGTGAAGGCAAGTCGCCTATCGGTATGCCCAGTCCTGTTACCCCGTGGGGCGTTCCCACTCTGGGTTACAAGACCAGAAAGAAGAACAAGAGCAACAAGTTCATCATTAAGCGTATCAACTAACGGAGGATTGAAAGATGAGTAGATCGGTAAAGAAAGGACCTTTCGTAGAAGAAAGGCTTATCAAGAGAATCGTCGCTATGAACGAGAAGAACGAGAAAAAGGTCGTTAAGACCTGGTCGCGTTCCTCCACAATCTTCCCCGATATGGTTGGACATACGATTGCGGTTCACGACGGCAGAAAACACGTTCCCGTATACGTTACGGAAGATATGGTAGGTTGCAAGCTGGGCGAGTTCGCTCCGACCCGTACGTTCAAGGGTCACGCCGGCGAAAAGACCACCGGAAAGAAGTAAGAGGAGGCAGACAGAAATGGCTAAAAGAATAAGAGAAAAGGCTGCTTTCCGTCAGGAAAACGCAGACAAGCGTCCCAGAGCGGTTGCGAAGTACGTCAGAATTTCTCCCGATAAGGTCAGAATAGTTCTGGATATCATTCGCGGCGTTAAATACACGGACGCGGTTGCTATCCTCAAGAACACGCAGAAAGCGGCTTGCGAGCCCCTGCTCAAAGTGCTCAACTCCGCAGCTGCGAACGCAGAGAACAACCTCAGCCTCAGCAAGAGCGACCTTTACGTCGCAGAGTGCTACGCGAATGCGGGTCCGATACTCAAGAGAATCAGACCGAGAGCTAAGGGAAGCGCTGCAAGAATAAACAAACGCACCAGCCACATCACCGTCGTTCTCGACGTGAAGGCTGAATAACAAAGGAGGTCAACAACATGGGTCAGAAAGTCAGTCCCAACGGAATGAGAGTAGGCGTTATCAAAGACTGGGAAGCTCAATGGTACGCGGACAAAAAGAATTTTGCTGATTATCTTATCGAAGACAACAAGATAAGAAACTTCATCAAAAAGCAGTATTACACCTGTTCGATCTCCAAGGTCACGATCTCGAGAGTTCGCTCTTCCAAGACGGAGATCATCACCGTCAATATATATACCGGCAAGCCGGGCGTTCTTATCGGCAAGCAGGGTACGGGCGTAGAGCAGATCGTAAAAGAGCTCAACAACGTCGTGAAAGGCAAGGAAATCAACGTCAACGTTTACGAGGTCAAGAGACCTGATACCGACGCTCAGCTGGTTGCGGAGAGCATCGCGGCACAGCTCGAAAAGCGTATGTCCTACAAGCGCGTCATGAAGCAGGCTATCACGCGTGCTATCAAAGCGGGCGCTAAGGGCGTCAAGGCTATGGCGAGCGGCAGACTGGACGGCGTTGAAATAGCAAAGAGCGAGCAGTATCACGAGGGTTCCATTCCTCTTCAGACGCTCAGAGCTGATATCGATTACGGCTTCGCTGAAGCTCATACCACTTTCGGTATTATCGGTATCAAAGTATGGGTCTACAAAGGCGAGGTCATCGGAAAGACCGGCGCGGCAAATAACGAAGGAGGTAACGCGTAATGTTAATGCCTAAAAGAGTAAAGAGACGTCGCGTACATCGCGGCAGACTCAGCGGCAAGGCTAACAAGGGCAACAAGATCGCTTACGGCGAATACGGACTGGTAGCTCTCGAGCCGAGCTGGATTACCTCCAATCAGATCGAGGCGGCACGTATCGCAATGACGAGATACATCAAGAGAGGCGGTCAGGTGTGGATAGACATATTCCCCCACAAGCCTGTTACGAAGAAGCCCGCCGAGACCAGAATGGGTAGCGGTAAAGGTAGCGTAGAATACTGGGTAGCGGTCGTCAAACCGGGCAGAGTAATGTTCGAGATGGCGGGCGTAACGGAAGAGGTCGCGAGAGAGGCGCTGCGCCTTGCGTCGCACAAACTCCCGATAAAGTGCAAGTTCGTCAAGAAAGGCGAAGAAAGCGGTGAAGAGGTGAACGAAGATGAAAGCAACTAATTTTATGGAAATGACCAACGAAGAGCTTCAGGTTAAGCTCGTCAGCCTCAAACAGGATCTGCTCAACCTTCGTTTCAAGCACAAGAGCGGTAACCTTGAAAACAACAGCCAGATCAGGACCTGCAGAAAGGACATCGCTAAGTGCATGACGATCATTCGTCAGAGAGAACTGGGCATATCCGCAGAGCCGACCAAGACCGGTAAGTCCAAGAAGGCGGCTAAGTGAGGAGGACAAACGACATGGAAAGAAATTTGAGAAAAAGCAGAGTCGGCATAGTAGTAAGCGACAAGATGGACAAGACGGTCGTCGTAGCTATCAAAGAGCGTGTTAAGCATCCTCTTTACGGCAAAATCGTCAACAGGACGAAGAAGCTGAAGGCTCACGACGAAAGCAACTCCTGCGGCATCGGCGATACCGTTCTCGTAGCGGAGACCAGACCGATCAGCAAGGATAAGTGCTGGAGAGTCGTCGAAATCATCGAAAAGGCGAAGTAATAGGAGGCACCACAATGATACAACCGGAAAGCAGATTAAACGTAGCGGACAACTCCGGAGCTAAGGAAATCAAGTGCATCAGAGTACTGGGCGGTTCTTTCCGCAGAAGCGGAAACATCGGCGACGTCATCGTCGCGGCAGTACAGAGCGCTATTCCCGGAGGCGCCGTTAAGAAGGGTGAAGTGGTAAAGGCGGTTATCGTCAGAACGAGCAAGGGCGTCAGAAGAAAGGACGGTTCTTATATCAGATTCGACGACAACGCGGCGGTAATCATAGACAATCAGAAGCAACCCAGAGGTACCCGTATCTTCGGACCAATCGCGAGAGAACTGCGTGATAAGAACTACATGAAGATCATCTCCCTCGCACCCGAGGTTATTTAAGGAGGACAGCGAAATGAGTATGAACGTAAAGAAAGGCGACGCGGTCAAGATCATCGCGGGTTGCGATAAGGGCAAGACCGGACAGATCGACAACGTCGATACCAAATCCGGCAGAGTAGTCGTCAAAGGCGACGGACTCAAGACCGAGAAACATTTCGTCAAACCGCGCAACGCGCAGGAAAAGGGCGGCATCGTCGAGAGAGAAAGAGCTATCGACGCATCCAACGTGATGATCATCTGCCCCGTGTGCGGCAAGACCACCAAGGTTGCTCACAAAGTTGATAAAGACGCAAACGGCAAGACCGTCAAAGAGCGCATATGCAAGAAGTGCGGCGCAAGTCTCGACAACGTAAGCAAGTCTAAGGCTAAGTCAACGGCTAAGAAGGGCGCTAAGACTGCAAAGAAAGCGACCAAGAAGGCTGAAAAGACTGACGCAACCGAGAACAACTAACGGAGGATCCCACTGTGGCAGAAGAGAAAAGAGTTTACAGAATTGCGGAGCTTTACAAGAAAGAGGTAGTACCCGCTCTTGAAAAGAAATTCGCATATAAGAATATCAACGAAGTTCCCCGCCTCGACAAGATCGTCCTCAACATGGGACTCGGAGACGTAAAGGACAACAGCAAGAGCCTCCAGCTGGCTGTAGAAGAGCTCAAGGCTATCGCAGGTCAGGCACCCGTTATGACCAAGGCTAAGAAGAGCGTTGCAAACTTCAAAGTCAGAGAAGGCATGGTTATCGGAGCCAAAGTTACTTTGAGAGGCGCGAAGATGTATGACTTTATGGATAAGCTCATCTCCATCGCGCTCCCCAGAGTCAGAGACTTCAAGGGCGTTCCCGCAGATTCGTTCGACGGACGCGGCAACTACGCTATGGGCGTTAAGGAACAGCTTATCTTCCCTGAGATCCAGTACGACAAGATCGAAAAGATCAGGGGCTTTGACGTATGTTTCGTAACGACCGCAAAGACGGACGCTGAAGCTAAAGAACTTCTTACGCTTCTCGGCGTACCCTTTGTAAAGTAAGGAGGACACAATAATGGCAAAGAAAGCTATGATAAACAAACAGCAGAAGGCTCCCAAGTTCTCGACCAGGGCTTACACCAGATGCAAGATCTGCGGAAGACCCCACGCTGTGTTGAGAAAGTACGGCATTTGCAGAATTTGCTTCCGCGAACTCGCTTACAAGGGCGAAATTCCGGGAGTCAAGAAATCCAGCTGGTAATCGGAGGAATACAGACTATGATGATAACTGATCCTATCGCTGATATGCTCACCCGTATCCGCAACGGCCTCGTTGCGAGACACGAAAGCGTCGAAGTTCCCTATTCCAAGATCAAGAAGTCTATCGCTGACATTCTGGTCAAAGAGGGTTACATCGAGAGCGTAGAGCTTGTCGAAAGCGGTGTTCAAAGTGTTATGAAAGTAAATCTAAAATACGGCGCGAAGAAGGAGCGCGTAATCACCGGTATAAAGAGAGTTTCCAAACCCGGTCTGCGTGTTTACGCTTCTTCCGAAAAGCTTCCCAAAGTTCTGGGCGGCATGGGTATAGCGATCGTTTCCACTTCCAAGGGCGTTATGACCGATAAGGAAGCGAGAGCTCAACACGTCGGCGGCGAAGTGCTGGCGTACGTCTGGTAAGGAGGAGTAAGGTATGTCGAGAATAGGTAGACTTCCCGTAGTTATTCCTCAGGGCGTAGAGGTTACGGTTTCCCCCGAAAACCTCGTTACGGTCAAAGGACCCAAGGGTACGCTTTCGAGACAGGTAAACAAGGCAATCACCGTTAAGGTTGAAAACGGCCACGTCGTCTGCTCGAGATCAAGCGAAGAAAAAGAAATCAAATCCATGCACGGTCTGTACCGCAAGCTTATCTTCAACATGGTTGAAGGCGTTACGAAGGGCTTCCAGAAGGGACTCGTAGTAAACGGCGTAGGTTACAGAGTAGTGAAACAGGGCAATAAAGCCGTTCTGAGCATCGGTTACTCTCACAGTATCGAAGTTGCGGAGATCGATGGCATAACCATCGAAGTTCCTTCCGAAAGAGATATCATCGTAAAGGGTATCGATAACGAGAAAGTCGGTCAGTTCGCTGCCGAAATCAGAGAACTTCGCAAACCCGATCCCTATCATGCGTACGGTATCCGTTACAGCGACGAAGTGATCGCACGCAAGGAAGGCAAGAAGGGCACGAAGTAATAAGGAGTAGGATATGATAAAGAATATTGATAAAAACGCTATCAGACAAAAGAGACACATGAGAATCCGCGCCAAGATAAGCGGCACGGCGGAAAGACCGCGTTTCAACGTGTACAGAAGCACGAACAATATTTCCGTACAGATCATTGACGACGTTAAGGGCAACACCCTCGTTTCCTGCTCCACTCTGGATAAGGACGTAGTCAAAGCGATTGCCGATATGACCAAGTGCGAAGCGGCTAAGTACGTCGGCGGCAAGGTTGCCGAAAAGGCTCTTGCGGCAGGCATCACCGAGGTCGTATTCGACAGAGGCGGCTACCTCTACACGGGACGCGTGAAGATGGTTGCGGACGGCGCAAGAGAAGCCGGTCTCAAATTCTAATCGGAGGAACGGAAATGGCTAAGAAAGAAAACAAATTCCAGAATAGTGAAAGAGACGAAATGCTCAATAAGCTGATCGCGGTCAGACGCGTTACAAAGGTCGTTAAAGGCGGCAGAACGATGAGACTCGCGGCGCTTATGGTAGTCGGCGACGGCAAGGGTATGCTGGGTATCGGTACCGGTAAAGCTACTGAGATCCCCGAAGCTATCCGCAAGGCGACTGCGGACGCTAAGCGCAATATGGTTCAGGTATCGCTGGTAGGAACGACCATTCCTCACGAAGCGATAGGCGAATTCGGCAGCTCCAAGGTCATCATCATGCCGGCAAGCGAAGGTACCGGAGTTATCGCGGGCGGTCCTGTCCGTGCGATCCTCGAGGTATCCGGCATTAAGGATATCCGTACCAAGTCTCTGGGAAGCAACAACCCCATCAACTGCGTTAAAGCTACGATGGACGCGCTCAGAAAACTCAAGACGGTTGAACAGGTTGCGGCTCTCCGCGGCAAGACCGTCGAAGAAATAATGGGCTGAGGAGGGTAAAAGGATGGCTAATATCAAAGTAACTCTCGTAAAGAGCACTATAAGCTGCACTGAAAAGCAGAAGGCGACCGTTGAAGCGCTCGGACTCAAGAAAGTCGGCACTTCCAACGTAGTTCCCGACAACGGCTGCACGAAGGGCATGATCAAAGTGGTCAGCCACCTCGTCAAAGTCGAAGAGGCATAAGGAGACAGGCTATGAAATTACATGACATGGCACCCGCACAGGGAGCAAAGAAAGAGTCCAGAAGACTCGGCAGAGGTATCGGTTCCGGTCTCGGAAAGACCTCCGGCAAGGGTCATAAAGGACAGTGGGCGAGAAGCGGCGGCGGCGTAAGACCCGGTTTCGAAGGCGGTCAGATGCCCCTCGTCAGAAGAATCCCCAAAAGAGGCTTCAACAACTACTTCAAGAAAGAGTACTCTATCGTCAACGTCTGCGATCTGGAAAGATTCAACGACGGCGACGTTGTCGACGCGGAAGTTCTCCTTTCCAGCGGCGTTCTGAGCAAGGTCCTGCCTTACGGCGTTAAGGTCCTGGGCAAAGGCGAGCTGACCAAAAAGGTTACCGTACGCGCAAACAAATTCACAAAGTCGGCTGCGGAAGCAATTGAAAAAGCAGGTGGCAAAGTAGAGGTGCTGTAATGTGGCAAACGCTGGTTAACGCTTTCAAAGACAGAAGTTTAAGGATCAAGATATTCATTACGCTGGGACTTCTCCTGGTTTACAGAATAGGCTGTTACATTCCCGTCCCGGGACTCGATTTCAATTCGGTCCAGTCGGCGGTTACGGGCAACAACAATACGTTGCTCCAGATCATGAACGTTGTATCGGGCGGATCACTGGCGCAAGGCACGTTGTTCGCATTAGGCATTTTGCCGTTCATCAACAGCTTCATCATAATGCAGCTGTTGACACTGATAATCCCCCCGCTCGAAAGAATGAGCAAAGAAGGGGACGCAGGTCGCGCGAAGATAACCCAGATCACGAGATACGTAGCGATACTTCTCGCGATCGTACAGGGTATCGGTATAGTGGTCACCTTCCACAACTCCGGCGCAATCGAACCCACGTTCGGCAGTGAAGCCGTCAGCGGCGCGATAATCATTCTTATCCTCACCGCAGGCTCCACGCTGGTCATGTGGCTCAGCGAGAGAATTACCGAATACGGTATCGGCAACGGCTCTTCGATGATAATCTTTATCGGTATCGTTGCATCCTTCGCGACTTCGCTCGTAAGCGCGTTCGGCACTCTCGGCGACCAGCCCGACAATATATGGTATATCCTCGGATATCTTATCCTCGTACTGGTTATGTTCCTGCTCATCGTCTTTATCGACGGCAGCGAACGCAGGATAAAGGTAAACTACGCAAAGCAGGTCAAAGGTAACAAGATGTACGGCGGTCAGTCCACCTACATTCCGATGAAGGTCAATGCGAGCGGCGTTATGCCCATCATCTTCGCTTCGGCGTTCCTGATGTTCCCGCAGATGATCCTCTCCTTCTTCCCGCAGGACAACTCGGTAGTGCTGTTCTACGTGAAGTACCTCGGCGCAGGCACCGCGGTCTACTATATATTCACGTTTATCTTCATAATCTTCTTCGCATACTTCTACGCGCAGATACAGTTCAACCCGATAGACGTTGCGAGAAACCTGCAGCAGTACGGCGGCACGATCCAGGGCGTAAGACCCGGCAAGCCTACCAGCGAATATCTTGCGAAGATAAACAGCCGTATTACATTGTTCGGCGCACTGTTCCTCGCGTTCATAGCGATAGTTCCGACTTTCGGCTTCAACGCGCTCGGACAGCCGATCGGTATGACCAACGCGTTCAGCGCGACGGGTATGCTGATCATCGTAAGCGTAGCGCTCGAACTCGATAAGCAGCTCGAATCGCAGATCATGATGAAGCACTACAAAGGATTTTTGAAGTAAAATGAAAAACCTCGTATTTCTTGGCGCGCCCGGCGCAGGCAAGGGCACGCAGGCAAAGAGAATAAGCGAAAAGTACGGTATCCCGCACATTTCCACGGGAGACATACTCAGAGCGAATATAAAGGCGGGAACGGAGCTGGGCAAGCTGGCGAAGAGCTATATCGACAAAGGCGCCCTCGTTCCCGACGAGGTGATAATAAAGGTCATGGAGTCGAGACTTGCTGAGGCAGATTGCAAAAACGGCTATCTCCTCGACGGTTTCCCCAGGACGATAGAGCAGGCAAAAGCTCTCGATAAGATCACCGACGTTACGCTCGCGGTCAATATCGTCGTCGACAACGACGCGGTAGTAGCCCGTATCGCAGGCAGACGCATGTGCGTTTGCGGCGAGAGCTACCACGTATCCGCTCATCCTTCCGACGTCTGCGACAAATGCGGCGCTAAACTCTACCAGAGAGACGACGATAAGGAAGAGACGGTCAAGTCCAGACTCGAAGTTTACGAAAAGCAGACCGCGCCGCTCATCGAGTACTATTCCGCAAAGGGCGTGCTCAGAGACGTAGACGGAATGAAGGACGTAGCAGACGTGACCTCGGAGATCGTAAAGGTAATAGATGGTAACTGTTAAAACGGCTGAAGAGATCGGGCTGATGAGAAAAGCCAATCAGATCGTCAGGGACAGTCTCGCCCTCATCGAGGAAAAGATAAAGCCCGGCATGACGACAAAGCAGCTCGACAAGATAGTTTACGACTATATAACGGGTTGCGGCGCGACACCTTCTTTCTTAGGATACGAAGGTTATCCCGCTTCGGCGTGTATCTCGATCGACGAAGAAGTCGTTCACGGCATTCCTTCCGATAAGAGATACATAGAAGAAGGACAGATCGTCAGCGTTGATATCGGATCCATATATAAAGGATACAACGGCGACGCGGCGAGGACGTTCGCGGTCGGAAAGATCTCGGCAGAAAAACAAAAACTCATCGACGTCACAAAGCAGAGCTTCTTCGAAGGGGTCAAGATCCTTAAAGAGGGCGTAAGGCTGGGTGACCTCGGACACGCGATACAGTCCTACGTTGAGGCTAACGGCTTTTCGGTCGTAAGAGCTCTCGTCGGGCACGGTATCGGAACGGATATGCACGAAGATCCCGAAGTTCCCAATTACGGGAGAGCGGGACACGGACTCAGGCTTAAAGCGAACATGACTATCGCGATAGAGCCGATGGTCAACGCGGGTACGTACGACGTAGTGATGCTGGACGACGGCTGGACGGTCGTCACCGCAGACGGAAAACCGTCCGCGCATTACGAAAACACCGTAGCGATAACCGAAGGCGGAGTAGAGATCCTGTCGCTGTGATATGAAAGACAAAAACTTACAAGAGGGCGACGTAACGGTATCGAGAGCGGGACACGATGCGGGAAGATATTATCTTATAGTCAAGATCGTCGGCGAAGACTTTTGCCTGGCGGTCGACGGAAGACTGAGAAAGATGGACAATCCCAAAGTCAAGAGGTTCAAGCATCTCGACAAGGTCGACGAAAGACAAGACCTTAAAGAAGCGCTCGAAAAAGGAAACATTACGGACAAAGCGGTAAACGCAGAGTTAAAAAAATATTTACAGACGGAGAGGAGGTAACAATGTCGAAGGAAGATTGCATCGAAGCCGAAGGCGTAGTCATAGAAGTACTGCCCAACACAAATTTCAGAGTCAGGTTGACGAACAATCACGAGATTGTCGCATACCTGTCCGGTAAGCTCAGAAAGAATTATATAAAGATTCTCGAAGGCGATACCGTGAAAGTCGAACTAAGTCCTTACGATCTGACCAAGGGTCGCATCGTATGGCGAAACAAGAATTAAGTGATCGGAGGATAAAAAAATGAAAGTCAGACCTTCTGTTAAGCCCATGTGCGACAAATGCAGAGTAATCAAAAGAGACGGAAAAGTCATGATCATCTGCTCCAAATACAAGAAGCATAAGCAGAGACAGGGCTAATAACACTGAATAAAAGAGGAAAAGAAGCTGCGTGGAAAGGAAAATTTCTTTCTGCGCGCGTCTTTGTCTTAAAAAGTGGTAAATTTTATTTGCCATTTAGATATTTGGTATGCTATAATACCATAGCAAAATTACGTGATTATTCGTGAGGGGAGCGGCTGGACAGGCACGTCACACTTCAAAACCTGTCTTCCTCAAATCGTCTAATATACAAACATACACTTTGGAGGTAGTTTAATGGCTCGTATTGCCGGCGTGGACTTACCGCGCGAAAAAAGAGTGGAAATCGGTCTTACCTATATCTACGGTATAGGCAGAGTTACATCCAACCTGGTTCTCAAAGCTACGGGTATCAATCCCGACACCAGAGTCAAGGATCTGACCGAAGACGAAGTTAGCAAAATACGTGAATACATCGACCACAACCTTACCGTTGAGGGCGAGTTGAAGCGTGAAGTTAAGCTCAACATCAAAAGACTTACTGAAATCGGTTGCTACAGAGGTATCCGTCACCGCAAGGGTCTGCCCGTGAGAGGTCAGAACACCAAGCAGAACGCTCGTACCCGCAAAGGACCGAAGAAGACGGTCAGCCGCAGCAAGAAGAAGTAAGGAGGTAAAGAAAAATGGCAGTTGCTAAAAAGGCCGCTACTAAGAAGCGTGCCGTCAACAAGCGTCGTGTAGAAAAGGGCGCAGCACATATTCATGCTTCCTTCAACAACACGATCGTTACTATCACGGATCTTCAGGGAAACGCTATTTCCTGGTCCAGCAGTGGTAAACTCAATTTGAGAGGCTCCAAGAAGTCCACCGCTTTCGCAGCGCAGATGGTCAGCGAGGATGCCGCAAAAGTCGCTTACGAGAGCGGTCTCAGAAGCGTAGAAGTCTACGTTAAGGGCCCGGGTACGGGTCGTGAATCCGCTATCAGAGCGCTCCAGGTAGCAGGTCTGGAAGTTACGATGATCAAAGACGTTTCTCCCATTCCTCACAACGGTTGCCGTCCGCCCAAGCGCAGAAGGCTGTAATCAGGAGGTACGAATAACATGGCTAAATATACAGGACCCGATTGTCGTCAGTGCAGACGCGAGGGCGTAAAGTTGTTCCTCAAAGGCGCTAAGTGCGTTTCTGAGAAGTGCCCGCTCGCTAAGCGTCCCACCGCTCCCGGTCAGCACGGCACCGCAAGAAAGAAGGCTTCCGGCTATTCCATACAGCTCAGAGAGAAGCAGAAGACCAAGAGAATCTACGGACTTTGCGAAAAGCAGTTCAAGGGTTATTTCGATAAGGCAGAGACCATGAGAGGCATCACCGGTGACAACATGCTCATCCTTCTCGAAAGAAGACTCGACAACGTAGTATTCCGTCTGAGCCTCGCATCCAGCAGAGCACAGGCAAGACAGATCGTCAACCACGGTCTCATCACCGTCAACGGCGAAAGCGTAAATATTCCTTCCTTCCTCGTAAAGAAGGGCGACGTTATCGCGGTAAAGGAAAACAAGAAAGACAAGAAGATTTTCGAAGAGCTCAAAGCGGCTAATTCCATCGGTCTTCCGAAGTGGCTTGAATTCGACAACGCTACCCTCACCGGTAAGGTAGTCGAACTGCCCGAAAGAAGAGACGTTGAACAGAAAATCGAAGAGCATCTTATCGTCGAGTTGTATTCCAAATAATCGACGGCGCATAGCAGGAGGTATATATGATAGAAATTCAGAAACCGAGAATCGAGTGCGTAGAGACAAACGAAGGCAGAGAAATGCAGTTTATCGTTGAGCCGCTCGAACGCGGATTCGGTACCACTCTGGGCAACTGCCTGAGGAGAATACTTCTCAGCGCGCTCCCCGGTGCGGCACCCGTCGGTATCAAGATCGAGGGCGTAAGGCACGAATTCAGCTCTATCCCCGGCGTTAAAGAGGACGTCACCGAGATCATCCTCAACATAAAGGGACTGGCTGTAAAAGCTCATACCGAAGACAAGGATTTCAGACAGGTCGTTACCATTGAAAAGAACACCGCAGGCATAGTCACCGCAGGCGACATACAGCACGGTTCCGAGATAGAAATTCTCAATCCCGACATGTATATCTGCTCGCTCGACGAAGGCGCGGATCTTAAAATTGAGATCACGATCGGCGTAGGCAGAGGTTACGTTTCCGCGAACGAAAACAAGGACGAGACCCAGCCCCTCGGATATATCCCCGTTGACTCCATCTTCACCCCCGTGGAGAGCGCGAGTTACGCAGTCGAGAGCACTCGTCTGGGGCAGAACATCAACTACGACAAGCTGACCATCAACGTCACCACCAACGGCACCTTCTCTCCGAGAGAGGTCATCAGCCTTTCCGCGAAGATCATGGAAGACCACGTCAACTTGTTCGTAAACCTCGTCGATACGATGAAGGGAAGAGAAATCCTCATCTCTCAGGACGACGAGAAAACTCATAAGAAACTTGAAACAAGCATCGAGGATCTGGACTTGTCCGTACGTTCCTACAACTGCTTGAAGAGAGCGGGCATCCACACCGTTCAGGATCTTACCAAGAAGACCGAAGACGAAATGCTCAAGGTCAGAAACCTCGGCAAGAAGTCTCTCGACGAAGTCATCAAGAAGATCAGAGAACTGGGATTTGACCTGCGTAGTAAGGACGAATAAGGAGATATAGATCAATGAGAAAATTGGGAAGAACAAGCGAACAAAGAATGGCTATGATTCGCAGTCAGGCTTCTGAGCTTCTCTGGTACGGACGCCTCGAAACGACCGTCGGAAGAGCTAAAGAGGTTCAGAAATACGCTGAAAAAATGATCACGCTCGCGATCAACACCTATGAGGACGTCGCGACTGTCAATAAAGAAAAGGTAAACGCTAAGGGCGAGACCGTTACGGTTGAAGTTACCGTTGACGGCGTAAGAAAGCTCGCTGCAAGACGTACCATGATGGCTAAACTCAGAGAGATGAAACCCGTCAAAGAAGACAAGGAAAGCAAGGGCGATTACAACAAGCGCCTCGCTGCCGTAAAGCATCCTCTCGTCGAGAAGCTGTTCAGAGAGTACGCGCCTTTCTATGCTAAGCGCGCTAACGACTGCGGTCAGAAGGGCGGTTACAGCAGAGTCATCAAACTGGGTACGAGACGCGGCGACGGCGCAGAAGTCGCAGTAGTAGAGCTCGTCAAAGAGACTCCGGCTAAGAAGACCGAAAAGAAGTAATTTCTTCAGAAACAAAAAAATGACGCTTTACGCTTTTGCGTAAGGCGTATTTTTTTGCGTTCGACTACGGTAATTTGCAACTTTTTTGTCGCTATCGCGAAAACCGTCTGTCGGGAAAGCCGTCGCAAAGGGCGACTTGTAGAAAGGCGTATAGGTTAAGGCATAAGGACGATTAATTGATCGCGGTCGGAAAAGAAGACCTTGCTTTATACGCTTTAGCTTATTATGCATACGAATTCAGTTTATTTCTGAGCTTTTATTTATCTTGCGCTGCGCCGCTGAGGCGGAACAGGCTTGTCGCACGAACATAAAACTTATTTTTACAGTAATCTTATACAGACCTGCAATGCTGCTTATTGCAACAATTAAACAAGTGTGGTATAATTTATATTGGAGGTTCAGATGGACGATAAAACATTGGTGAAAAAGAGAAAGAAAAAGGGCGTTATGCCCGTGATAATGCGGATAGGCTTTTTTACCGCGTTCTTTTTGCTGGGCTGGACGGTGATAATCCCTTACATAGCCGCGCGCGCGATATACGACGCCGTGTTCGGCACACGCGTAACGCCTATGTGCAACACAGTCACTTACGACGATTACAAAGGCGTGATGAACCGCCAGCGCATGGATTTTTATTCCGGTAAAAACAAGCTGGGCGCTTATCTTTATACGAATAAGGAAGGGAAGAAGGGTAAGGCTCTCGTTCTCGTATGCCACGGCATAGGCTGCAATATGGACGGATACCTCAACCGCACGCAGTATTTCGTTCGCAAGGGTTACGACGTCTTTACATTCGATATGACAGGCACGTGCACAAGCGAAGGTAAGAATATATACGGACTCAATCAATCCAAAATAGACCTGCACAACGCGCTCGAATTCATAAAATCTCAGTCGCGTTTCAAGGATATGCCCGTGCTGATATACGGTCACAGCTGGTCGGGCTACGCCAGCGCAAACGTGCTTAATTACGGTCACGACGAGGTAGCGGGAGTTGCTACTTTAAGCGGATTCAACAATACATGGGACACAATGTATTTCCACGCGCAGAGATACGTAGGCAAGCTGGCGATACTGTATAAACCGTGGAACACGCTGGTAGAGAAGGTCAAGTTCGGTAAATACGCGGGAGGAACGGGCGTTTCGGGCATAAATAAGTACAAAGGACCCGTTCTGGTATCTCACAGCAAGGACGACCCGACCGTGCCGTATTCGTGCTCTATCATCGCGCACAGAGACGAGATAACCAATCCCAGAGCCGAGTTCATGCTCTTCGAAGACAGAGGCCACACTATGAGCCGTCCGAGAGAGGACGAGAAGAAGATATCGGAAAGCTTAGCAGGGAAAAAGACGAATATCGTCAAGACGGCTGAATACAACACGTTCCAGTATAACGTGGATATCAGATACGAGTACAGCGACAAAGCGACCGTATTTGCGATAGACGAAGAGTTTATGGACGCGGTAAACGACTTTTTCGAAAGATGTCTTGCCGCAAAGTAAGGATAAACGGCGCCATATATCACCCCTTATTTCAAAAAATAAGGGGTCTTTTTTTAAATCGGTATTGATAGCAATTCCGCGTTATGATATAATAAAAACAGTTGTTACAGGCGGATAAGCCGATACTTATCGCTAAAAATCAGGAAGGAATTTCAAATATGTTAAAGAGATCGAGCGGTGTTTTACTCAACGTTTCCTCTCTGCCGTCCGCTTACGGTATAGGCGGTCTGGGCAAAGAGGTGGACGACTTCTGCGATTTCGCGCTTTCTTGCGGTTTTCATTACTGGCAGATACTTCCGGTTACTACTATAGGACTGGGCAATTCTCCGTATTCGGGGGTCAGCGCGTTTGCCGGAAATTATCTGTATATCGACCCCGAAACGCTTTCAAGGCAGGGATATATATCCGAAGATGACAGACGCGCATGCGAAGAGAGCAATCCTTACGCCGTGGATTACGGCAAGGTGATATACGCTAAGCGTGAAATGCTTAAAAAGGCGTATTTTAACGCGAAAGACAAACTTGCCGACAAATTACGCGCGTTTGAAAAGAGCGCGCCTTGGGTAAGGGAATACGCGCTTTTCATGACTATCAAACAGAGCTACGACGGCGCACCGTGGTGGAACTGGCAGGAATGCCACAAACGTATGGACGACGGCGCTAAACGCGGCTATATTGCCGACAACGCGGACGATTATTATTACTACGTATTTGAGCAGTATCTGTTCGACGAACAGTGGAAGGACGCTAAAAGACGGGTAAACGACAAGGGAATGAAATTTATCGGCGATATGCCCATGTACGTAAGCATGGACAGCGCGGACGTATGGGGCGATCCTTCTGCGTTCCTGCTGGACGAAAACCTTATGCCTAAGAAAGTCGCGGGAGTCCCGCCCGATTATTTCAGTGAAGAGGGTCAGCTTTGGGGCAATCCTCTTTACGACTACGATCGCATGAGAAAGGACGGTTTTTCGTGGTGGATGAAGCGCTTCGACCGTATGGCGGAACTTTACGACGTGCTGAGGATTGACCATTTCAGAGCGTTTTCAGAATACTGGGCGGTCGATTACGGCGAGACTACGGCAAAGAACGGCGAGTGGTGCGAGGGCGTTGGCGAAGAACTTTTCAAAAAGGTGTTCAAAAAGCATCCGAAAGAAAACTTCATAGCCGAAGACCTGGGCATAATAGACGAAAAGGTCAACGATCTTCTGGCTAAGCTGGGTCTTCCGTGTATGCGCGTCATGCAGTTCGGTTTCGAGGACGGGGACAGCATACATCTGCCGCACAATTTCAGCCGCAACTGCGTAGGCTACACGGCGACGCACGACAACGATACGACCCTCGGCTGGATGTACGGATTAAAGGAAAATATCCTCGACTATATGCTGAGGTATATCGAATGCGACAGAAAGGATTTCGGCGGCGGAGGATACGACTGCAAGGCGACGAAGATATTTATAAGACGTCTGATTTCCAGCTGTTGCAGATTGGCTGTAGTGCCTTTTCAGGATCTTTGCGGCTACGGCGGCGATTGCAGGATGAATACCCCCGGCGTTGCGGACGGCAACTGGACTTTCAGGGCTACGCGCGACGCGATGAACAGAGTGGATAAGGGCTATTTCCACTATATAAACTGTCTGTACGGCAGAAACAACGAATTATGCTGATATTTCTTTCCGATTCGTGCGGCGGTTCTGAAGAGCTTGCGAAAAGAGCGGACGCGGCGCTCGCGGCAGTCGGCAAACCGCTTATCAAAGAAATTAAAAAGAAGGAAAGCGGCGCGCCGTATTGCGACAATTATTATATATCCGTTACTCATACAGACGGCGTCGTAATGCTCGCGCTTTCGGATAAACCCGTAGGAATAGACGCGGAAAAGTCGGACAGGAAGGTTCCCGAAACGATGAAGGACATCTTTAACTGGACGGCTTACGAGGCAAGATGCAAGCTTAGCGCCGACGGGATAAAACTTTCCGAGGTAAGGGCGGGAGGAGACTATACTGACGGAGTAAGCTTTCATACTTTTCTCAGAGGATATGTGCTGGCGATCGCGGGAGGAGATAAAGACCTTTTCGTCGTTTGCGTGTGAATTGCCCGCGCTTGAATGCGTAAATTCTTACATTTTGCGCATATTCGTAGCGCTACGAATACGCAAAGATTAATTTTGTTGCAAATATCCGCAAAAAGAGTTATACTGAATAAGTAAGAAAAAGATGCGGTATTACGTGCGGTCTTATTTCAAGCAATATACGGAGGTAAAATCAATGGTACTCGAAAAGGTAAAACAAATCATAGCAGGCAAGATGAGCATATCCGAAGATGAAATAACCGTCGACACGAAGCTTAAAGAGGACCTGCAGGCGGATTCGCTCGATATGGTAGAGCTTGTTATGGCGGCTGAGGACGAATTCGGCGTAGAAATTGAAGAAGACGCGGTGCGTGAATTCGTAACGGTAGGCGACGTCGTCAAATACATCGAAGCTAACAAGAAATAAGAAAAGAATAAAGAGAAGCCGAAAGGCTTCTTTTTTTATGCTTTGCCGCCAGGCGTTATTTATTTATAAAGCGCGCTAAAAGAAGCGGGTTTGACGGCTCGCCGATAAAGAAAGTAAGGACGGTTCAGATAAAGATATAAACAGACGACGGCGGTAAGGCGGGAATATAGAGTAATTCGGCAAAGCGCAAAAAGCGCGGGATATGCTCCCGCGCTTTTTTGTTTGACTTATACCTTTTTACAGCGTATAAAGGGCTTTCGTATTTTGCAAAATTTTTATGCCCGTGTTTATCATATCTTCTTTGCCACGTCCCACGCGCGCCATATCACTGTGCGCAGGTTGCCGACTCCGTTAGCGTCGCCGACCAGAGAAACGCGTTTGTCTTTAGCGGCTAACGGCGCGGGAGCGTATCCGACTGAAACGATCACGTCGTCCGCTTTGAGCACCGTCTTTTTGCCGTTCTTATCGGTTACGGTGACGCTGTTTTCTCCTATTTCGGAAACTTTGCTTTCGAGATAGACGGGCACTTTGTTATATGCGAAGAAATCTCTCAGATAAGAGGAGTTGGCAAGGCATACGCCGCGCACCGCGATGAGGTCGTTTTTCATCTCAACGATGACGGGTTTCTTTCCTTTCAGGAAGAGATCGTAAGCTATTTCGCAGCCTGTAAGACCGCCGCCGATTACGACTACGTTTTCGCCTGTCTGCGCTCCCGAAAGATATTCTACCGCTTCTTTCGCGCGTTCTATGCCTTTGATATTCATCTTCCGCGCGACCGCGCCGGTAGCGACGACTATCTCGTCTTCTTTAAGACTTGAAATATCCTTTATTTCGCAGTTGAATTTAACGGGTATATTAAGGTCGTTTATCTGCTTTATATACCACTTTATCAGGTCTTTGTCCTTTTCCTTGAAATCGGGCGCCGCCGCGGCAATGAATACGCCGCCCAGCTTATCCGTCTTTTCGTATATCGTGACTTTATGTCCGCGGAGAGTCGCTATCCTTGCGGTCTCCATGCCGCCTATGCCGCCGCCGATGACCGCGACCGTTTTCGGCTTTTTGGCAGGAATTATGTCGTACTTATGTCCCTGCATCGTCTGCGGGTTGAGCGCGCACCGCGCCATGTGGGACGCGTCGTCGAAAGTTTCGTCGTTGGCGACTCCTTTATAATGCGCCATCGCGAAACACGCGTTGTGACAGCATATGCACGGGCGTATATCGTCGAGTTTGTCTTCCTTGAGCTTTGTGACCCACGCGCCGTCCGCGAGGAATTGACGCGCGACGCCCATAGCGTCGATCTTGCCGTCTTTGATTGCCTGCGCGGCTGTATCGGGTTCCATTCTTCCCGCGCATACTACGGGGATATCGACGAATTTTCTGATATGCGCGACGTCGTCGAGGTTGCAGTTCTTCGGCATATATGCGGGCGGGTGTGCCCAGTACCACGCGTCGTAAGTGCCGTTGTCCGCGTTCAGCATATCGTAACCCGCGTCCTGCAGATATTTAGCCGCTTTTTCGCTTTCTTCCATATCTCTGCCTATTTCGTCGTAGACTTCGCCGGGCATAGCTCCCACGCAGAAATCCTTAGTCTTGCTGAGTACCGAATAGCGCAGGGAAACGGGGTAGTTTTCTCCGCAAGCCGCCTTTATCGCCTTTACGACGTCGACGGCAAAGCGGTAACGGTTTTCAAAGCTGCCGCCGTATTCGTCCGTGCGTTTATTGGTATATGGAAGGGTAAACTGATCGAGAAGATATCCTTCGTGAACGGCGTGGACTTCAACGCCGTCGACTCCCGCTTCTTTGCACAGACGCGCCGTCTCGGCAAAAGCGTAGACCATCTGCTGAATTTCCTTTTTGGTCAGCGCGCGGCACATAACGTCTTCAGCCCAACGCGAAGGAAGCTCGCTGGGAGAAGCGCAGATATACTGTATGTCCACGAATGGTTTTGCCAGCAGACCGAGAGCTTTGTTTTTCAGCATAGGTACCAGAGCGTCTGTGACAGCGAAAGATCTGCCGAAACCCGCGGTAAGCTGAATGAACATTTTAGCGCCGGTCTTATGGAATTCGACCATATAATCTTTGAGCTTACCGAACATCTTCTTGTTTTTGTACAGCCATCTTCCGCCTATGGTGTCTCTGAGCGGAGCGATGCCGGGGATTATAAGTCCGACGTCGTGTTTTGCTCTTTCCATAAAGAAATCTGCGGCGACCTTGTCGAAGTGATTGGGTTCCATCCAGCCGAACAGGGAAGTTCCGCCCATAGGACAGAGGACTATCCTGTTCTTGATCTCAACGTCGCGTATTTTCCACGGCGTGAACAACGGTTTGAATTTGTCCTGCATATGAATTCCTCCTTACATATCCGTTTTTATTATAAAATAAAGGCGCGCTTTGGTCAATAGCGGATTTTTAGAGAATAAAGTAAGCAATAGGTAACTTAAAAATGCGGTAACATTTATTCAAATGATATCGGATTACGGATTTTGCGATAAATACGGGTATTTTGTCGCAACGTATCATATAATTTACAGAGTAGCGATATGTTAGCTATTGCTAACACAAATACGGCGCAGTATACTTATGATATGATAATTGAGCAAAGGAAAGAGATGTCTTTTCAAAGAGCGGCGTAAGGTATGGCGAAGATACGCCTTCTGAACGCCGTTATTCAAACCAGGCAAGTTAGCAATTGCTAACCTAAAGAGGAGGACTATGCGTAAAGACGATCTTGCCACCGTCAGGTTCATGATAGAGCTGTATTGTCGCGGCAGACACAAAACTGAAAAGGGAAAGCTTTGCAAGGATTGCCAAGAGCTGTGGGAGTACGTACAGTTCAGGCGATCGAAATGTCCTTTCGGAGACGACAAGCCCTTTTGCTCTAATTGCAGGATACATTGTTACAAGCCTGAAATGAGAGAAAAGATAAAAGAAGTCATGCGATATAGCGGACCCAGAATGATCTTTTACGATCCGTTAGTTGCGTTTGCTCATTTAAGGGAGACTTTGCAACGCAAGAGCAGAGAGAAAAAGATGGCAAATGGAAAAAACGAAACAAAGGGAAAGACGAATGCGACGGGAAAGACTGAAAAAGGAGAGGACGCTAAATGAAGAGAATAGTTAAGTGTATGATTGCGACGCTTACGATCGCGATCGCGATTTTTGCGTTTACCGCGTGTAACGATAACAACGGAGAAGTCGTTTACGAAGGGACAGACGTATACGGAAGAACGTTGGGAGAAATTTACGATATCGATTCGGAAGATACGGGGGTGTTCAGAGTGCCTTACGAAATAGGAGACACGTCCGCTATCGGAAAGACGATGATATCGGCAAATTGCGCCGATTACGTTACGGTCGAAAAGACTCAAAGCGGCTATACTTTGACATTTTATTGCGACGACGGCATGCTGGGAAGCGTCAAAGTCGTGAGAAAATCGGGTAAAACCCAGGGAAAGCAGGGCGCAGCGGACGGATATCAGAGTTTTACGTTCGAAATGACGCGCGAGGAGCTGGACTCTGAGATATCGCTTGAATGTGAAGTGAAAATCATGAACAAAGTCGTAGAGTTTTCGGTGACCTGCGATCTTAGCAAAGCAAAGCTCGTCGGATGACGGGGAAGAAGGAAATAGATATGCTGGATAAAGATCTGTTTTTATTGGCAAAGGGAAGCGGCAGATATATTGCGGCGACGGTCGTCTTGTCCGTCGTCGCGATGCTGCTCAACATGGCGGTGACGGCATGTATATGCAATATGATAGCTCTTGCGGCGGAAGGTGCAGAGGCCGGAGGATACGTTATTCCCGCGGCGCTCGCGCTCGCAGGCGTTATCCTGAGGATCCCGACCGGGATAGCCGTGAACAGGATAAAAGCAAGCCTCGGCGCGAAAGTCAGAAAGGAGCTCAGGACAAAGACTTACGACAAGATAGTCTCCCTCGGCGTGCGCACGACGGAAGAGATGAGTATGGCGGGTCTTACGCAGGTGAGCATGGAAGGCATAGAGCAACTCGACCTTTATTATTCCAACTACCTTCCGCAGTTCTTCTTTTCGGTGATAGCTCCTTTTGTTCTTTTTTCGGTATGCGTGTTCATAGACTGGCGCACCTCGCTCGTACTTCTCGCGTGCGTGCCGCTGATACCGCTTTCTATAATCGCGGTCAGCAAGTACGCAAAGAGGATATTCGCTAAATACTGGGGAAAGTATACGGCGATGGGAGACGGATTTCTGGACGGCGTGCAGGGGCTCAAAGAACTCAAGATATATAAAGCGGACGCTCGCTATCACGAAAAGATGAACGAAAAGGCTGAAGAATTCCGCAAGATCACGATGAAAGTGCTGGTCATGCAACTCGCCAGCACCACTATCATGGATCTGGTCGCGTTCGGCGGAGCGGGCGCGGGTATAGCGCTTGCGGTGACGGGGGCTGTAAATGGGTACTTAACGCCTTTCGAAGCGCTGTTCCTCATTCTCGTCGCGGTAGAATTTTTCCTGCCTTTGAGAGCTCTCGGCAGCGCGTTTCACGTAGCTATGAACGGTGCAAGCGCAGGTAAAAAGATAAAGGCTCTTCT
This sequence comes from Candidatus Ornithoclostridium faecavium, assembly GCA_018714045.1. Lineage (GTDB taxonomy): Bacteria > Bacillota > Clostridia > Christensenellales > UBA3700 > Ornithoclostridium > Ornithoclostridium faecavium. The sequence goes on along the minus strand of DVNX01000113.1, from coordinate 35,987 downwards.
TGACGCAAAACAGCCCGTCTGGGGAAAGGGCGAGGTCGGAGACGGAGACGTGGAACTCAGAAACGTGACCTTTTCTTACGACGGCAGTCGCGACGTGCTCAAAAACGTAAACATGACTTTCAGCAAGGGGATAACCGCGATAGTAGGAAAGAGCGGCAGCGGTAAATCGACTGCGGTAGGTCTTATAACGGGGGCGCTGAGGCCTTCTGACGGACAGGTCCTCGTAGGAGGAAAGACTTTCGACGAATTTTCCAGAGAGAGTTATTATTCGCGCTTAGCGGTGGTAAGTTACAATACTTACATATTCAACGAAAGCGTAAGAGACAATTTCCGCATGGCGAAAAACGACGTAAGCGACGACGAGATATACTCCGCGCTCAAAAAGGTAGATCTCGCCGATTTCGTCAGAGAAAACGGCGGACCCGACAAGGTGATAACGGAAGACGCGGGCAATATTTCGGGCGGGCAGAAGCAGAGGCTCGCGCTCGCTGTCAATCTGGTTGCAGATAAGGATATATATGTTTTTGACGAGGCGACTTCTAATATCGACGTAGAAAGCGAAGCCGTGATAATGGAAAATATCGACGCGCTGTCAAAAAAAGCGGCGGTGGTAGTCATATCCCACAGATTGGAAAACGTCGTTAAGGCTGACAAAATATATTTTCTCAACGACGGCGCGGTCGAGGAAAGCGGAACGCACTCAGAGCTATGCGCGAAGGGCGGAGAGTATGCGGCGCTTTATAATACGCAGAAAGAGCTCGAACAGGGTTATCTCTTGTACGCAAAAGGAGGTGCGGCGTTATGAAAAAGCAAGGCGGCAGAATGAGCGGCGGCAGGATAATGGCGAGTCTGATCGTGCTTTTAGGCTCTCTCGCGTACGTAATGGTATTCGCGGTGATAAACGGAAGTCTGGGATTTGTATGCTCTATGGGCGTTACTGTTTTCGGCGCTGTCGGCGTCGCCAAGGCTTTAGGCGAACAGATAGCTTTGTCGTACGGGGTAATAATCGGCATGGCGGTAGGACTGGGCGTGCTCAGAGGCGGACTCAGATTTGTCGAACAGTATTGCAACCACTATATCGCGTTCAAGCTTCTCGCGGTGCTAAGAGACAAGATCTTTTCCGCGCTCAGAAGGCTTTGCCCCGCTAAACTCGAAAGCAAGCAGAAGGGAAGCATCATAGCGATGCTGACTTCTGACATAGAGACGCTCGAAGTGTTTTACGCGCATACGGTATCGCCGATATGCATCGCGCTGACCGTATCTGCGGCGGTGATGATTTTCGTGGGTCTCGTATCGAGCTGGTGGCTGGCTCTCGTAGCGGCTATCGGGTATATAGCGGTCGGAATAGTCGCGCCGCTGATATCCTCTTCTGCGATGAAAGAGGCGGGCGTAAAATACCGCGCGTGCTTTTCAGCGTTCAACGCCTATTTTCTCGACAGCATAAAGGGCATAAAGGATATAGTGCTCAACAACGCGGGAGAGACGAGAAAGCGCGGCGTTTCGGAAAGATCGGACACTCTTTCGGGATATACCCGCGAACTTAAATACAAGATAGCAAACGCTACGGCGGCGACGGAATTTACCGTATCGTTTATGACTCTCATCGCGGCTGGCGCGGCGGTCGCTTTGGTTGCCGCGGGAGAAATATCGATAGGTAAGGCGATCATAGGCGTAGTCGCGATATTCGGAAGCTTCGGACCCGTCATCGCGATATCCGCGCTTCCCGGGAACCTTACGCAGACTTTCGCGAGCGGAGACAGGGTCTTAAAACTGCTGAACGAAAAGCCCGTCGTCGAAAACATAGAAAACGGCGAAGATTTCTTGTTCGAAGATCTCGAAGTTAAAGATCTCTGCTTTTCTTACGAAAAGGATAAAGAAGTGCTGAAAGACATCTGTCTTAACGCAAAGCGCGGCGAGATAGTCGGCATCGTAGGCAAAAGCGGTTGCGGGAAATCCACTCTTCTCAAATTGCTGCTTCGCTTCTGGAGCAAAGACGGCGGCAGTATATCGTATTGCGGAAAGGATATCGAAGAGATAAACTCAAGCAGCCTTACCGATAACGTTACGATGGTTAGTCAGTCCACCTATCTTTTCGACGATACTATCGAGGAAAATCTGAGGATCGCGAAAGAGGACGCAACTGAAGAAGAACTCGAAAGGGCGTGCAGACGGGCATCTGTACACGACTTTATTGTCTCTCTTCCTGAAGGGTATGAGACCCGCGCGGGAGCGCTGGGCGACAATCTGAGCGCGGGCGAAAAGCAGAGAATAGGACTCGCGAGGGCTTTTCTGCGCGGAAGCGGACTTATACTTCTCGACGAGCCTACAAGCAACGTGGACAGTATCAACGAAGGAATGATCTTAAGATCGCTTGCGGAGCAGAAAAAGGACAAGGCGATAATCCTGGTCTCTCACAGAGAGTCTACGATGGCAATAGCTGACAGAGTTTACAGGATAGAAAACGGAAGGATAAAGGAGGAGAAATAAGTGAAAGAAGTTAAAGAAAACAACGTAAAGTCGGATGAAAATATCGGTATTACTGACACGGATACGAAAAAATGCGGTAAAAATACCGAAAAAGAAGCTGTCGGGATAAAGGACGACGACGCGTTCTGCGAAGAAGCAGAAGAGAGCTTTTTCGTCGATAAGCACGGCAAAGAGGAAACCGACGACGAAGCCAAGATATTCCAAAGATTCAGGATAAAGGATATAGTCTTTCTCGCGGTAATGTCGGCGATAACTCTTCTTACATGTTCGGTCATGATGCTGGTCGTACCTCTTCTTACGACGGTGTTCGGCATAGCTCAGCTTGTAACGGGGCTTCAGCTTGCGGTATTCCCCGCTATAGCGCTTTCAAAGGTGAGAAAGGTGGGAAGTATGTTCCTTATCGCAGTGTTCACGGGAGTGATACAGCTGTTCATGTCTCCCGCAATGTTTATAAACAACGTTATAGTCGGGCTTATACTCGAGATCCTCGTTGTCCTTATATTCAAGGGTTACAAGTCGGATAAAGCGGTATTTTTCGCTGTCGCGCTGTACAATCCGCTCTCTCTTCCTTTCAACTACGTTTACAACAAGATAATAAACGACGTCGGTATGACGGCGGTAGCCGAAAACGCGCCGTGGTCGGCTGTCGGTATGGCGGTCGCGGTATGCGCCGTTGCTGTCGTCGGTACTCTTGTCGGTCTCAAGATATCGAAAGAATTAAAGAAAGCGGGGGTATTGAAAAAGTAATGGGAACGCTCAAAGTCAAAAATCCCGTATATCCTGTCTTAAGCGTGATTTCCGCCGTCGTGATACTCGTGGTCGGGCTGGTAACGGCTAAGACAGCGGCTTCGACTTTCTTTGCGGCGGGCGTGTGGCTGCTTTTCCTTGCGTTCGGATACTGGAAAAGTTGTCTTGCCGTGCTGCCGATCGCGCTTATCATGAGCGCCATATTCTGCGGGATCACCTACGCGCTTTCAAAAGACGCGGTTTCGACTTTTGCGGCGGCGAACAGGATACTCGCGGTATCCGTCGCGCTGATCCCCGGACTGGCGCTCGAACCTATGCTTCTTGTCAGAAATCTGTCGGGGTTACGCGCGCCCAGAATGTTGACGCTGGGAATGATGATAGCTCTCGGCTTTTTTCCGCTTTTGAGAAAGGAGACTCAGAGGATAAGGGAAGCGATGAAAACGCGCGGCGCCGGCAATGCTTTAAACCCTAAGATATTTCACAGGGCGTTTTTGGTGCCGCTCGTGGTAAGACTGGTAAACATTTCGGACACTCTCGCTCTGAGCGTAGAAACGCGCGGCTTCAGTGCCGATGACAAAAATTATACCGTGTACCGCGACGTGAAATTCGCTGTCAAGGACGCGGCGTTTGCCGTTATCCTCGTTGCGGGATCGGTATTGGCGGTGGTATTATGAACGCGGTGATGACAAAAAAACTGAGTTTCCGTTACGATGGTCAGGCTGAACGCGCTCTCGACAGAGTGGATTTTAAGCTCGATTACGGCGAGGTCGCTTTGCTTTCAGGCTGTTCGGGCAGCGGTAAAAGTACGCTTTTATCTGTGATCTGCGGTATAATCCCGCACGTCGTTTCAGGCGATATCTCAGGGAAAGCGTACGTTTCGGGCGAAGATATCGGCGGTATGACGATGGCTGAAATATGCCGCAAGGTAGGCGTTGTATTGCAGAACGCGGACGCGCAGATAATTCAGAATACGGTAGAAGACGAAATAGCTTTCGGTTGCGAAAACTTCGGTATGCCTCGCGAAAAGATCGCTGAAAACATTGCGAGGGCGTGCGGAATGATGAGCCTGTCTCCGTCGTGGGATACGCGCACTCTTTCAGGAGGGCAGAAGCAAAGACTTATGACCGCCTGCACGCTCGCGACCGATCAGAAGATAATTGTGCTGGACGAACCTCTCGCGAACCTTGACGGCGAGGGGACGGAACTGCTTCTGGGCGCGCTGAAAAGACTGGCGGCTGCGGGATACGCCGTGCTTATCACCGAACACCGCGTCGATAAAGTCGCGCCGTATGCAGACACGATATGGCATATGGAAAACGGCAGGCTCTCAAAAACAGACGACAAAGCCGCTTATATGCGTGAGCGTGCCGAAAGGATAGAGGACAGCTGCAAGTCGAAACCGACTGCGGAAAAACTTTTCAGCATTGAAAAGGTCGGATTTTCGGCGGGCGGCAGGGAAATACTTACGGGCGTTGACCTTGAAGTTTATAAGGGCGAAAGGCTGTTGATCCTGGGTGAAAACGGAAGCGGCAAGACGACTTTAACGAGGCTTATCGCAGGGCTGAGCAGACCTTCTCAGGGCGAGATCAGGCAATTCCTCGATCCGAAATTCGACAGAAAAAGAGGAAACAGAAAATGGTTTAAACGCGTAGGCGTCGTTTATCAGAACCCCAACTATCAGCTGTTTATGCCGACCGTGGAGAAGGAGATAGCTTTCGGCGCGAAGAATAAGGATCTCGCGGCAAAGACTGCGAAACTGTTCGGATTGGAAAAACTGCTTAAAAGGCACCCGCAATCGCTGTCCGAGGGTCAGAAAAGACTGGTGACGGTAGCGGCGGTATGCGCTTCGGCTCCCGACGTGCTTATTCTCGACGAGCCTACGGTAGGACAGGATTACGAAAATCTTAAAAGGCTTACCGAACTCGTAAATAAGATCCACGAAGAAACGGGCAACACGGTCATAACCGTGACTCACGACGTAAGGTGCGCAGACGCGCTTTGCGACAGGGCGGCAGTCGTAAGCGGCGGCAGGATAACGGAAACGGGAGGCAAAGAGGTCGCGGCGAAGTTTTTCGGCAAATTCGGAGATTGAGATCGGATGAAAACGATGCGGACCGCATATGTCGCGTTGTTGCGGTCTCTAATATAATTTCGCGCGTAAATACGCGTTGCGACTTAAATCCGATTTATAATTTATAAAAACTGTTATAAAAACCCTATGGCTTTTTTGCGCGTTTGGTATTAAAATAAAGAAAAAACGGAGCAAGGTTTTGGAAATATCGGAAAAAGACGGTTTAAAGACCGTCGTCGTAGAAAACGCGAAAGTCGCTAAAAAAATATTTTTAAAGGACAACAGATACGCAGGGGCTTGTTATCTGAATAAGCTTACGGGCAGAGAATATCGCGTTACTGAAGGCTTCAGGATAGTCTTTCGCGATACCACCCGCAGGTTCAGGAAAAAGACGTTTGTGAGCGCGGAAAACTGTCTTGTCGAGGCAGACCGCGAGGGAAAAATCTTAAGATACGTATATGAAGGCGTTACCGTGACCGAAAGTTACGACGAGAGCAGAAAAGACGGAACGCTGTGCGAAAAGATAACGGTAAAGACGGACGGAAAAACCGCGCCCGACGGCGTGTATATCGCGCGCGTCGCCGTGCCGAAAGCCGCTTTTTCGTGGTCTGCGCCGCTTGCGGGCGATACGTTTATACCTGCTGAAATAGCGAGGCTGGGACAACCCGTATATATAGGAGATATGTTTTTCGGACTCGAATCTCCCGTGGGAGACAACTTTATAAAGCGTAAGGTCGCGGACTTTTTCTGCATGAACGAAAAATACCCCGTTTCAGAACAGGGCGGAGTTTTCGAAACCGAAAGCTTTGTTGCGGGAGCGGCTTTGTCCGAAGGGTACGAGAGCGTACGCGAAAGCTTCTTTTCTTATCTTTACGAAAACGTTCGCAGACCTTTGTTCAGGATACAGTACAACAGCTGGTACGACAATAAACTGGATATCACGCACGAACGGATAGAGAAGTCGTTCAGGCTTATTGCCGAAGGCGCGAAGAGAGCAGGACTCGGCGCGTTGGATTGCTACGTGGTAGACGACGGCTGGACGGAATACGATAAGCCGCTTTTCTGGGAATTCAACAAGAAATTCGACGGAGGATTCGAAAGAGAAAAAGAACTGGTCAAAGAGCTGGGCAGCACTTTCGGCGTATGGTTCGGCCCCCGCGGCGGTTATACGAGTCAGACCTACGTATACGCAAAACTGCTCGAAAGCATAGGCTACGGCGTCAACGAAGATTCACGCGATATATGCACCGCGGATGCGAGATATATAGAGGACCTGTGCGGAAAGATGGCTGATTTCTGCAAGAGATACGACGTGGATTATTTTAAAATAGACGGCTTTGCATATAAACCGTGTAAAAGCGCCGCGCACAGGCACGCGCCTGCGGACAGGGACTGCAGGGCTTTTTATGCAGGACTGTGGAGACGCTGGATAAAGGGCTTTGAAAAGATAAGAGAGGCGAACAAAAACGTATGCCTCAACGTGACCTCTTACGCTCATCTTTCGCCTTGGTTTTTAAAGTACGCAGATTTCGTATGGATGAACAACGCTTCAGATATGGAATTCGTCGGCAAGGGAAGCAATATGCAGAGGTGTCTCAATTACCGCGACGGCAGATATCGCGATCTGTTTATAAAAAGGCAATATCAGTTCCCCGCCGCGCACGTTTACAATCATGAGCCGACTTATGCGGCGAGAAATTACGCAAGCAGGAAAGACGCGGCAAAAAACAAGCCGATAACCTACACGGATGAGGAATTTTCAGTTTATCTCAGATGTTGCCTCATGCGCGGCAGCGGATTGGCTGAACTGTATTTTTCTCCTGAGATGATGACGGACGAAAAGTGGAAGATAGCCGCAAGAGAACTCGGCTTTGCGAAAAAGCATGCGGACGTTCTGGGAAATTCCCGATTTTTCGGAGGAAGACCTGAACGGGGAGAGGTATACGGTTATATCGCGATAAAGGGCGACAAGTACGTTCTTATGCTGAGAAACTCAGGTAATAAGAAAAGGAAATACTCTTTCGATCTGCCCGTCGTAGGTCGTGTGGAAGGATGGCTTGAAGGACAGGAGATAAGATTTTCCGATAATGTAAGATGAGACGAAATTCTATGCGCGATAAGATGCGGACGGTACGATCCGTACGTATTTTTTGTAATTTGAAAACCACGTGATAGTCGCGTGGTTCAATAGAGGCTGGTATACTTTCAAGTGCAATACTTTGACAAAGAAAAGAGTTCATACAAAAACAGCTGTATAATGTAGTTAGCTCTAAATAAAAAACAGTAGTTAATGTATGAACTATACAAAACTTAGCATAGAAGAGCGCTGTTGTCTACGAAAATACTACAATGAAGGCAATAGTTTAAGAAAGATAGCAGAGCTAACGGAATGAAACGTGAGCACCATATCGCGAGAGATAATGAGGGACAAGACGTATATGAACTGCAAGCCGGCATATTATCCGCATACGGCGCAAAAGAAGAACGTAGAAGCATACACTTCTCCCGTTTGCGGCACGTCGTATCGCGTGCCGCAAGTTTACCGATCGGACAAGGTGTGTAAAATTTAAGAAAAATCGGCTCATACTGCGACTGAGGAAGGGAATGCGGGGTTGACACGGCAGTGAATAAAAGTTATAATAAATACGGTTGAGGGAAGGTTTGAGGCTGCATTTTCGTTAAATCCGGATCAGCCCGACAGCGTCGGCAATATAAAGGAGAAGAATTTTATGGCATACGAACTTAAAGGTACTTTCGTCTATTACAAGACGGCTAAGGGTAATTTCAATTTCAGACTAAAAGCTCCCAACAAGGAGACGATCGCGGTTTGCGAAGGCGCGTATTCAGATCTCAAAAGCTGTAAGGCGGGTATTGATTCCGTCCGCAAATTCTGCACTATAGACAAGATAGAGGATCAGACTCTCGCACGTGGATATGAGACTCTTACCAACCCCAAGTACGAGATATATCTCGACAAACAGGGAAAATTCCGCTACCGTCTGAAAGCCAACAACGGCAACCTTCTTTGCATATCTGAAGAGGGCTACGCCAGCAAAGCTACTTGCAAGGCGGGCATCGCCAGCGTTGCTAAATGGGCGCCCGGCGCGGATATGGTATCCGAAGAGGAATACAAATAATCAATAGCGAAAAGAAACGCGGACGGCTCAGCCGTCCGTTTTTTTACGATCATTTATCTTCAGTTTGAAGATACGCTTAATTTGAAAAATCAGACAAAACAGGTTAAACGAGAGTCATTATAAGTTCCGTAACGAAAACCGCGGCGGTAGCTGACAGCGCGACAGTCAGAAGACCTCTTTTAAAGAAAGAAAGCACGACCGCGACGAGAGTGCCGACGAGCGCGGATACAAGACTTGCCGAAGAGTAGAACACGACGGGAAACACCATTGCGCTGAGCACGCCGTAAGGCAGGTATTCGAAAAACGACAATATCCGCACGTTGGTTATCTTCTTGCGTACAAGTACCAGCGTGACAGCGCGGCAAAGGTAGGTCAGCGCCGCCATAAGAGCTATTTTCCATACTACGTCTAAGACTCTCACAGCGCGCCTCCTTTGGCGTCGTTATTTGCGTCGCCCGCGACATTTTCGCGACCAGTATACGTTTCTTCGGGGTATTCGTTGCTTTTTTTACCGCCGAATATCACTCCGTCTTTTGGTTTGTTTTCGCTGTCGCCGTCCTGTTTTATCGGAAAGAATATCGCTCCGATAAGAGCAGAGACTATTCCGCATATTATTATCGACCAGCCCGACGAAAGACCGTTAAGTACGGGAACGTAATAGAAAAGGCAGCTCATCGCTATCGCGGTGAGGACTACCGTGAAAATCGCCTTCGAGGTGCGGCACGGTGGGACGACTATCGCGATGAACATTGCGTACAGCGCTATGCCGAAAGCGCTGAGCAGACTTTCGGGAAGTACGTTTCCCGCGAGCGTCCCCAGAAGAGTGCCCGCGACCCAACCCGAAAAAGAAGTCAGAGATACGCCCAGAAAGTATTCGAAAGAGACGTCGCGCGGCTGTCTTATCGCGACCGCATAGTTTTCGTCCGTAAGACCGAAGGCGATGACAAGTCTTTGCAACAGAGTCGTCTTACCTTCCAGTTTCTGTGAAAGAGATATTCCCATCAGCGAGTAACGCGCGTTTATGACCAGCATCGTGGCGATGAGTTCGACCACGCTGCCGCCTGCCGCTATCAGATCCATTCCCGCAAATTGTCCCGTACCCGTGAAATTGGTAAAAGAACATAAAAGGGGCATCCACCAGGCGAAGCCTTTAGCAACGCAGCTTACGCCGAAGGTGAAAGAAACGGTCAGATATCCCAGCATTATAGGTACGCCGTCGCGGCATCCGTATTTAAAACGCATACTACCTCTTATCCGCTGTTTGCGGCAAACAATATGATATCACTACGCGCGCCGCTACGCAAACGAAAGTCGGGATATTGTTCAAATACTTAAAAACGGGATATTGACAGAAAGTGTTTTGAATGAGAAAAACACGGCTGCATATAAATTATCGCGCGGCATATCGACCGACCGACTGAACAATTAACGAAATTGCGCGCAGGATAAGCTGCTCTCTGCCGGATACGGTCGATGTCTGACGACGTGAGAACATGGCATTTAATAAGGGAAATAAAAAAAGCGCCTTTTACGTGATGTGCACCTCCAAAAGTGTCTAACTTTTGGGGTGCACATCAACGGCGCGGGATTTTTATCTGATGTCACTTATACGTATTTATGATGCCTTTTGCGACTTCGAGTTTTGAAACGCATCTGTCCATCGCCTGTTTTTCAATGTATCTGTGCGCATCCGCTTCAGTCATTTTAAGTACGTCGATAAGAAGCCATTTCGCGCGGTTTACGGCACGTATCTCTTCCATTTTCTGTTCGACGGTCTGGGCGGATCTTTCGTAGCGCCTCATGCGTTCTCTCGTAGCGCGCGCCCAGTCCAGAGCCTGGACTACCATCTGGGGCGACGACGGAAGGGGAACGGTAAGTACGCCGAAGTCGGATACCTTAGCGAATATTTCCGCATATAATTCACGTTTTACGAAAAGAAGGGCGACCGAGCTTTTGTCGGAGCATACGTCTATCGCCAGTTTCGCGGCGCGGTCGTCGGCGCGGGTGCCGTTTATCAGCACTATGTCGTATTCTCTTTCCAGCATAGCGCGCTTTGCTGTCGCGACGTCGGGAACGCGGACAACGGGCGAGAACGTTCTTTCGGGGAGCAAAGGAGACAGAGAAGCGGAAAACTTCTCTCCGTCAGACACGGTAAGCACGCTGTAAACACGTTCCTTAAAGTCCATTGTTTCCTCCGACTTTTGCCGTAAGTTGGTTGGTTAGCCTTTGCAATATGCCGCGATAACTTCTTCGGGAAGGCTGTCTGCTACGAACCCGCTCGTCGTTGCCGCCAATACGGCTTCTGCAAGATCGGCGGGAAGCGTTTTGAATTTCGAAAGAGTCTTTTTGTCTGCGGTGTACAGATTTACGTCCGCGGGCTCAGGGAGCGGCAGTTTGTTTTCTATGCCGTAAAGCCCCGCGTATATCATGAGCGCGAACGCGAGATACGGGTTTGCCTGAGAGTCGGGGGAGCGCAGTTCTGCGCGTCTGTATTCTCCGACCGCGGCGGGTATCCTTATCAGCTGAGAGCGGTTTTCGCCCGACCATGAGATATAGCGCGGCGCTTTGTTGTTGCCGAGGCGTGTGTAAGAGCTTTCGGTCGGGTTCAGAAATACGGTGATATCGCGTATCTTGTCCAGAAGTCCTGCGATGACGAAAGGTATCGTCTCTTCGTGTCTTCCGCCGTCTACGGATACGTTGATATGCAGACCGTTTCCGGGTGCATCCGCAAGAGGTTTAGCCGAAAAATCGGCGTAAAGTCCGTTTCTCGCCGCTATCGTCTGAACTACGGAGCGGAAAGTCACGGCATTGTCTGCGGCGGTCAGCGCGTCGGAGTAGCGGAAATCTATTTCGTTCTGCCCGGGACCTTCCTCGTGGTGGGAGCCTTCCGGCATAATGCCCATCTGCTCTAAGGTGAGGCATATTTCTCTTCTGACGTTTTCGCCTCTGTCGAGAGGCGCGACGTCCATATATCCCGCGCTGTCGTATGGTATCTTCGTCGGGTAGCCGTGTTCGTCCTGCCTGAACAGATAAAATTCCATTTCGGTGCCGAAGTTGAAAGAGTAGCCCTTTTGCTTAGCCGTTTCGACAGCCTTTATCAGTATCCCGCGCGTATCTGCTACGAAAGGCGAGCCGTCGGGGCAGAGCACGGAGCAGAACATTCTGACGACTTTGCCGTGTTCGGGTCTCCACGGAAGCACGGTAAGAGTGGACGGGTCGGGGTGCAGAAAAAGATCGCTGTGCGCGACGTCGCCGAAGCCTGCGATCGCGGAAGCGTCTATCGCTATGCCGAACTTAAACGCGCGTTCGAGTTCGGACGGCATTACCGATATGTTTTTCTGATTGCCAAAGACGTCCGTGAATGCGAGACGTATGAACTTTACGTCTTCCTCTCTGACGTATTGAAGAACTTCGCTTGACGTATATTTCATGATATCACCTTTGTGTTAGTTTTCTACATACATGCGCTTATAGGGGTTTGCGCTGTCCGGGGTCACGACCGTAAACGGGGAAGAGAGTATCTCGTCCGCATTCATCCTGAACGCCTCGCAGAACTCCCGTATATAGCTTTCGGCGGAGAGCAGATCTTCGCGGTCGGCTCGTCTCGCGGTGACTTTGTCGGGGAAGCGCACCCCGCTCGCGTCGCCTCTGAGAAGCACTTTTCCGCCGTGCATTCCCGCGCAAGGAAAGTTGCCGACTATGCGTTTGCCGTCCTTATTGAGTCCCAGCACGACTATCAGTCCGCCCGCCTGGTATTCTCCCATAAAGCTGCCGCATCTGCCGCCTACGATCATGACGGGAAATTTGCCGTCGTATTCTTTCATATGTATACCTGCACGGTAGCCCGCGTTGTCTCTGATATATATCTTGCCGCCGCGCATCGCGTAACCGGGCGCGTCTCCCGCGCTACCGTTTATTACTATCTCTCCGCAGTTCATCGTATCGCCTACGGCATCCTGCGCGTTGCCGTCGACGTATATCTTCGCGCCGTTAAGGTATGCGCCCAGCGCGTTGCCGGGTATACCTTTTATCCTGACCGTCTTGTCAGAAAGTCCCGTTCCTATGAACCTTTCGCCCAGACAGCCGTATATTTCGCAATCTTCTTTCGCGTTTCTTACGCTTTCGTTGAGAGCGGCGTTGTCAGTCGCCCGCGCATTCAATATAATCATTATAACATATCTCCTTTAAATTTGACTACGGAATAAAAAGTTATTCTCCTGCGTGCGCGACGCCGAGGACGGACAGTTCCTTTTCTGTCAGTCCTATGCCTCTCAGCATAAGCCGGTTGCCTCTCAGCGCTTCTATCGAGTTTATGCCCATGCCGCCCATTATTTCCGTGATCTCGTGTTTCCATGCCGTAAGCAGGTTGACTAAGCGGCGCCGACCTTCTTCAGGGTCGAGGCGTTTAACGAGTTCGGGGTTCTGAGTAGCTATTCCCCAGTTGCATTTGCCGCTCTGGCAGTTCCTGCACATATGACAGCCCATCGCGATGAGAGCGGCGGTCGCGATATAGCAGGCGTCCGCGCCGAGGGCTATCGCCTTTACGACGTCGGTAGAGTTGCGTATGCTGCCGCCGACGATGAGAGAGACGTCGTTTCTTATGCCTTCGTCTCTCAGCCTCGTGTCTACCGCGGCGAGCGCGAGTTCGACGGGTATGCCCACGTTGTCGCGTATACGCGTAGGCGCCGCGCCCGTGCCACCTCTGAAACCGTCTATCGCGATGACGTCGGCTCCGCTTCTCGCTATGCCGCTGGCTATCGCGGCGATATTGTGGACGGCGGCTATCTTTACTATGACGGGCTTTTTGTATTCTGTCGCCTCTTTGAGCGAGAACACGAGCTGACGAAGATCTTCGATTGAATATATGTCGTGGTGGGGAGCGGGGGATATCGCGTCTGATCCTTCGGGAATCATTCTGGTACGCGAAACGTCGCCGACGATCTTGGAGCCGGGCAGGTGCCCTCCTATGCCGGGTTTAGCTCCCTGACCCATTTTTATCTCGATAGCCGCGCCCGCTTCGAGGTAGTCTTTGTGTACGCCGAATCTGCCCGAAGCGACCTGAACGATCGTGTTTGCGCCGTAGCGGTAGAAGTTTTCGTGAAGTCCGCCTTCTCCCGTGTTGTAGCAGGTGCCGAGGTCGGTAGCGGCGGCGGCTAAAGCTGCGTGCGCGTTGTAGCTTATCGAGCCGTAACTCATTGCGGAAAAGAGTATAGGAAGCTCAAGCGTAAGACGGGGAGGAAGATCGGAAATCAGCTGCCCGTGTTCGTCCCGCGCTATGTCGGAGGGTTTCTTCCCCAGGAATACGCGCGTTTCCATAGGTTCTCTCAAAGGGTCTATCGGCGGGTTTGTGACCTGCGACGCGTTGATCAGAAGTTTGTCCCAGTATACGGGGTAAGGCTGAGGATTGCCCATCGAAGAGAGCAGTACTCCGCCGCTTCCCGCCTGTTTCATTATTTCCTTTATCGAGTCTCCCGACCAGTTGAAGTTTTCTCTGAAATCGCAGTTGCTTTTTACTATCTTTATCGCGTGCGAAGGGCAGGTCGCCACGCAGCGCTGACAGTTCACGCATTTCGAATCGTCGGACAATATAAATCTGCCGTCATCAGAGCGGTAGTGTACGCCGTAAGAACATTCGCGCACGCAAAGTCCGCATTTGTTGCAACGCTCGTCTTTTCTTATTACTTCGTACGTCGGATAAATATAATCTGCCTGCATCAGTATGCGCCCTCCTCAACTCTTATTACTACGGGTTCGCCGCCTTCGGGCGCACGGACGTTTATCGCGTCGGGTTCCATAACGCGGATAGCCGCTTCTTCGCTTGAGATGAAAACTTTGTCGTCCTTTTCCGCGACGACCATGGAGCGGAGCTTAAGTCTGTCGTTGAGAGCCATGAGCCCGCCTGTAAAGCCGAGGATTATCGAAAAAGGTCCCGTGACCAGAAGTCCCGAAAATACGTTTCTGAGGTAGGTCAGCTTTTTCCGTTCCTCGGGAGGTTTGTTTTCGATCGTCGACCAGAAGGGCGCGGCGATAACGCTTGCCGTTTCTTCGGGGGTCAGTCCTTTTTTTCTGATAAGGTAATCGGCGATATAAGTGAACACCTCTGTATCCGTCTGCAGAGTGCATTTATAGCCGTAACCTTCTATATATCTGCGGTTGGCGTCGTAAGAGGATATTTCGCCGTTGTGGACGACTGTGTAGTCGAGAAGTCCGAACGGGTGCGCGCCGCCCCACCAGCCCGGGGTGTTGGTCGGATATCTTCCGTGCGCCGTCCAGCAGTATGCGGAGTATTCGTCCAGACGGTAGAATTCGCCTACGTCCTCCGGAAAGCCGACAGCCTTGAACACGCCCATATTCTTGCCGCCCGATACAACGTAAGCGCCGTCTATGCATACGTTGATATGGATAGTCGCGCGTGCTACGAATTCGCGTTCGTCCACCTGCGCGTCGGATATGCGGGAACGCAGAGGGGAGAGGAAATATCTGAAAATGACAGGTTCGTCCGTTATCGCGGGTATCTTGCGGACGGGAACAGGTTCTGCTTTTACTATTTCGAAGCCTTCTTTTAAATACGCTTCGCATTCTTTCTGACATTCTCTGTTTTCGAAGAACATATGAAAGGCGTAAAACTCAGCCATATCGGGATATATGCCGTAACCTGCGAAGCCGCCTCCCAGCCCGTTCGACCGCTCGTGCATAGGCACCATGCTGGCGACTATTTTTTCGCCGCTCATAAGTTCGCCTTTTCGGGAAATCACCGCAGATACCGCGCAACCCGACGGGATCCTTACCTGACCTTCTTTCAATAACATATAAAAACCTCTCTTTCTTGTCCGTATAGCACGGATAAGTGGTATCGATTAATTAATTTAGCTTTATGCAACAAGCGTCATTACGCGATAGCGACTAATGCTCATCGTCACATCGGACACAACGCAAAAAAAGGCGCTCGTTTTCGAGGACAGTTATCCTCAAAAACGAACGCCTTTGCCCGTTTGACAGATTATAGCATTATGAAATCGCGTCCGTCAACTCAAAAAACGCAAAAAATCCGAGAAAAGGCAATAAAAAATTTCTCAGAAAATTTTGCAAAAATCCGTTGACAAACGTTTTTTCGTTGTGTATAATCCGAAACATAAATCAAACGGGCAATGGCGTCTATGTTGAAAAAGCATAGGCGCCGTTGCCCTTTTTTATTGAAAAAGGAGAATAAAATTATGCAAACGGTATCGGATTATTTCGGCAGCATGGTCTTTGACGACAGGGTGATGAGAGCAACGTTGTCTGCGGACGTGTACAGGTCTCTGAAAAGAACTATCGACAGAGGGTCGCAACTCGACATCTCGGTAGCCAACGCGGTCGCGAATGCCATGAAGGACTGGGCGGTAGCTCACGGCGCGACGCACTACACGCACTGGTTCCAGCCTCTTACCGGTATCACGGCTGAAAAGCATGACAGCTTCATTACTCCCGCACCCGACGGCAGAGTGATAATGGAGTTTTCGGGAAAAGAACTGATAAAAGGTGAGCCCGACGCTTCCAGCTTCCCGTCGGGAGGACTGAGAGCGACTTTCGAGGCGAGAGGATATACCGCGTGGGATCCGACCTCCTACGCGTTCATCAAGGGAAAGACCCTTTGCATCCCGACCGCGTTCTGTTCGTACGGCGGCGAAGCGCTGGATAAAAAGACTCCGCTTCTGCGTTCGATGGAAGCGCTGAACAGACAGGCGATGAGAATTCTTAAGCTTTTCGGCAACACGAACGTCAAATGCGTGCGTACCTCTGTGGGACCCGAACAGGAATACTTTCTTATAGACAAAGAAATGTACGATAAGAGAAAAGACCTCATTTATACGGGTCGCACTCTTTTCGGCGCTAAAGCTCCCAAGGGTCAGGAACTCGACGACCACTATTTCGGGGTCATCAAGCCCAGAGTGGAAGAGTATATGGCAGATCTCAACGAGGAGCTTTGGAAACTGGGCGTGCTCGCTAAAACCGAACACAACGAAGTCGCTCCCGCTCAGCACGAACTCGCGCCTATATACAGCACGACCAACATCGCTACCGACCACAACCAGCTGACGATGGAGATAATGCAGAAGGTCGCTTCCCGTCACGGTCTCGTATGCCTTCTTCACGAAAAGCCGTTCGCGGGCGTAAACGGAAGCGGCAAGCATAACAACTGGTCTATGGCGACGGACAAGGGCGTAAACCTGCTCACTCCCGGCGAAACGCCGCACGAAAACGCGCAGTTTCTGTTATTTCTGTGCGCGGTGCTTAAGGCGGTGGACGATTATCAGGATCTTCTGAGGATCGCGGTCGCTACTGCGGGTAACGACCACAGACTGGGCGCGAACGAAGCTCCGCCCGCGGTACTTTCGGTATTCTTAGGCGACGAACTTACCGCCGTTCTCGAAGCTATCGAAAACGATAAGCCGTACAGCGGGAAAAAGAAAACTCAGCTCAAGCTGGGCGTAGACGTGCTTCCTCTTTTTCAGAAGGACACGACGGACAGAAACAGGACGTCTCCTTTCGCTTTTACGGGCAACAAGTTCGAATTCAGAATGCTCGGCTCGTCCAACAGCATAGCGTGCGCCAACATAATGCTGAACGCGGCTGTCGCGGAATCACTCAAACAGTACGCCGACAGACTGGAAGGGGTAGAGGATTTCAACACGGCTCTGCACCTTATGATAAAGAAGACGATAAAAGACCACAAGCGCATCGTATTCAACGGCAACGGTTATGACGAAGCGTGGATAAAAGAAGCGGAAAGGAGAGGTCTTTCCAACTACCGCACGACTCCCGACTGCATGCCGCACCTCCTCGACAAAAAGAACGTCGATATGCTGACCTCGCAGGGCGTTTACAGCGAGACGGAGCTTAAGTCCAGGTGCGATATAATGCTGGACAACTACTGCAAGGCTGTGCTTATAGAGGCTGAGACGATGGTCGATATGGCTGAAAAGCAGCTCATTCCCGCGGTCGAAAAATACGTTTCGAAAATTTGCGAAACGGCAATTTCAAAGAAAAATTTCATGCCGGATATAAGTTGCGATTACGAACACGGGCTGGTAAAAAATTTGTCGTCACTGACGGAAAGAGGACAGGCTTTGGCAAGCGAATTGAAAGAAGCCGTCGTTCACGTAAAGGATTTTTGTGATATAATATCAGAAGCGGATTATATAAGAGACGGGATCCTTCCCAAGATGAGCGCTCTGAGAGCGGTCGTGGACGAAGCGGAAACCAAGACGGCTGCGGAATACTGGCCGATCCCCACTTACGGCGAATTGCTGTTCGGCGTCAGATAACGGAGGGGCTTATGTGTTCGATAATGGCATATTGCCGAAAGGACGCGCCGCGGGAAAAATTCGACGAAGGCTTTTCCCGCACAGTGTCGAGAGGACCCGACGACAGCCGTGTGATCGATATCGGCGCGGGGCTGACGGGCTTTCACAGACTGGCTATAATGGGACTTACGCCCGACGGTATGCAACCGTTCAGCCTTGACGGAGATTATCTCATATGCAACGGCGAGATATACGGCTTCGATAAATTCAGAAAGGCGCTTGAAGGCAAGTATGCGTTCAAAAGCGATTCGGACTGCGAGGTGCTCCTGCCTCTCTATAAGGAGTACGGAACGGATATGTTCGCTATGCTGGACGCGGAATACGCCTTAGTGATATATGACGCAAAGCGCGGCAAGTTTATCGCCGCAAGGGATCCGATAGGGATAAGACCGCTCTTTTACGGCTATGACGAAACGGGCGCGATAATGTTCGCGAGCGAGGCGATAAACCTCGTAGGACTTACGGACAAAATAACGCCGTTTCCTCCCGGGTGCTACTACGACGGCGACAAGTTCGTAAGATACTGCGATATCGCGGCGGCGGAAGAAGTAAGCAAAGACGGCGTCAATGAAGCCTGCAAGAATATCCGCGAAAAGCTGGTAGCGGGCATAGAAAAGCGCCTTGTCGCGGACGCGAAAGTAGGATTTCTTCTGAGCGGCGGACTTGATTCCTCGCTGGTATGCGCGGTCGCGGCTAAGAAGAGCGATAAGCCGATAAAGACCTTTTCGATAGGCATGAGCGGCGACGCGATAGATTTAAGATACGCACGCGAAGTCGCGGACTATATCGGCAGCGAACATACAGAGGTCATAATAGACAAGGAAAAAGTTCTCGCGTCACTCGATACGGTAATAAAGATACTGGGAACTTTCGATATAACGACGGTGCGCGCCAGCATCGGAATGTACCTGGTGTGCAAGGCGATACACGAGACGACGGATATAAGAGTTCTTCTGACGGGAGAGATATCGGACGAGCTTTTCGGCTATAAGTATACGGATTTCGCGCCGAGCGCAGAGGAATTTCAGAAGGAAGCCCAGAAGCGATTGAGAGAACTTTATATGTACGACGTGCTCCGCGCGGACAGGTGCATATCGGTAAACTCTCTCGAAGCGAGAGTTCCTTTCGGAGACCTCGACTTCGTGAAATACGTGATGAGCCTCGATCCCGCGATAAAGATGAACGTCTACGGAAAGGGCAAGTACCTTTTAAGAAAGGCTTTCGAAGGAGACTGGCTCCCTTACGATATACTGATGAGAGAAAAAGCGGCTTTTTCTGACGCGGTAGGGCACTCGATGGTCGACTACCTGAAAGAGTACGCTGGCGGGTATTATTCGGATAAAGAATATGAAGAAAGACGCGCGCGGCATGCGCACGCGCGCCCGTTCACCAAAGAATCGCTGCTGTACAGAGAGATATTCGAAAAGTACTATCCGGGGCAGGGAGAGATGATAAAGGACTTCTGGATGCCCAACAAGAGCTGGAAGGGCTGCGACGTATCCGACCCGTCCGCGAGAGTGCTTTCCAACTACGGCGACAGCGGAAAATAAAGAAGTAAAAAAATATATTTGAGAGGCATATATATGGAAAAAATTCTGGTACTCGATTTCGGCGGACAGTACAACCAGCTGATTGCGCGCAGAGTGCGCGAACAGAACGTGTACGCCGAGATAAAACCGTACAACAAGATCACCGCGGAAGAGATAGCCGCGCAGGGTTACAAGGGCATTATATTTACCGGCGGACCCAACAGCGTTTACGACGAAAAGTCGCCGCATTGCGACAAAAAAGTGCTTGAATTGGGCATTCCCGTACTGGGGATATGTTACGGCGCGCAGCTGACCGCGTGGCTTACGGGCGGCGAAATATGCAGCGCGGGCGCTTTGGGCGAATACGGCAAGATAGAGCTTTCAGTCAAAGACGACCCGTTGTTCGAGGGAGTACCCGAAAAGAGTATATGCTGGATGAGCCATACCGACTATATAAAGCGCGTGCCCGACGGCTTTACCGTCACCGCGACTACTCAGCATTGCCCGTGCGCGGCGATGAGCGACGGAAAGAGCATATATGCGGTGCAGTTCCACCCCGAGGTCACACATACGGTATACGGCAAGAGAATGCTTCACAACTTCCTTTTCGCGATATGCAAGTGTTCGGGCGACTGGAAGATGTCGGACTTTGCTAAAGAGGCGGTCGAAAAGTATGCAAAGCAGCTCAAGGGCAAAAAAGTGCTGTGCGCGCTTTCGGGCGGCGTTGATTCGTCGGTCGCGGCTGTGCTTCTGCACAAGGCGATAGGATCCGACCTTACCTGTGTTTTCGTCGATCACGGTCTGCTGAGAAAGGACGAAGGAGACATGGTGGAGCGCACTTTCAAAAAGCGTTTCGACATAAACATAATAAGAGTGAACGTAGAGGATCTGTTCCTCGAAAAGCTCAAAGGGGTAACCGAACCCGAAAAGAAGCGCAAGATAATAGGCGAAGAATTCATACGCGTTTTCGAGCGCGAGGCTAAGAAGATTGGCAAGGTGAACTATCTCGTACAGGGTACCATTTACCCCGACGTGATAGAGAGCGGCGCGGGCGACGCTTCGACGATAAAGAGCCATCACAACGTCGGCGGACTGCCCAGCGTTATAGATTTCGACGAGATAATAGAACCGCTGCGCGAGCTGTTCAAGGACGAAGTGCGCGCGGTGGGCACTGAGCTGGGTATCCCCGCGGATCTCGTATGGCGTCAGCCGTTCCCGGGTCCCGGTCTCGCGATAAGAGTTATCGGGGAGATAACCAAAGAAAAACTCGATACGCTGAGAGAGGCGGACGCGATCTTCAGAGAAGAGGTCGTGAACGCGGGACTCGAGCGTGTCACGAATCAGTACTTTGCGGTGCTCACCGACACCAGAAGCGTGGGCGTTATGGGCGACGCGAGGACTTACGGATATACGGTGGCGCTCAGAGCGGTCACTACGGACGACTTCATGACCGCGGACTGGACGCGCCTGCCTTACGAGGTACTCGAAAGGGCGAGCAGCAGAATAACCAACGAAGTGAGGACTGTCGGCAGAGTCGTCTACGACATCACCTCGAAGCCGCCCGCGACGGTTGAATGGGAGTGATTCGCGGTAAGGAGACATTATGACTAAATACGTATTCGTGACCGGCGGCGTTGTGTCGGGCTTGGGCAAAGGTATCACGGCGGCATCGCTGGGCAGACTCCTCAAGGCGAGAGGGCTTAAGGTGGCGGCACAGAAACTCGACCCCTATATCAACGTTGATCCCGGGACTATGAGTCCGTATCAGCACGGAGAGGTCTACGTTACAGAAGACGGAGCGGAGACAGATCTCGATCTGGGACACTACGAGAGGTTCATCGACGAGGATCTCAACAAGTATTCCAACCTTACGACGGGCAAGGTATACTGGAGAGTGCTCAACAAGGAGCGCAGAGGAGAGTATCTCGGCTCCACCGTGCAAGTTATACCGCATATAACCAACGAAATAAAAGAATTCGTTTACCGCGTGGGCAAAAAGACGAACGCTGACGTCGTGATAACAGAAATAGGCGGCACGATAGGCGACATAGAGTCTCAGCCTTTCATAGAGGCTGTGAGGCAGATATCCCTCGAAGTCGGCAGGGAGAACAGCCTGTTTATACACGTTACCTTAGTGCCCTTCCTGCGCGGGAGCGACGAACACAAATCCAAACCCACCCAGCATTCAGTCAAGGAATTGCAGGGCATGGGCATAAATCCCGACATAATCGTATTAAGGTGCGACGAACCTCTCGAACCTGAGATATTCAGAAAGATATCCATGTTCTGTAACGTTAAGCCCGACTGCGTTATCGAAAATATGACGATACCCGTGCTTTACGAAGCGCCGCTGATGCTGGAAAAACAGAACTTTTCCGCCATCGTATGCAGAGAACTGGGCATAGACGCGCCTGCGCCCGATCTTACCGAATGGGAGAAGATGGTCGGGAGTATAAAGGAAAGAAAGCACACGGTAAAAATAGGTCTCGTCGGCAAATACGTAAAGCTTCACGACGCGTACCTTTCGGTCATGGAAGCGCTCAGACACGCGGGATATCCGATAAACGCGTTCGTGGATATCGAATGGATAGACAGTGAGTTGCTTGACGAAAGCAACGTAAAAAGCGTATTATCTAACGTGGACGGAATAATAGTGCCCGGCGGCTTCGGAGGCAGGGGCATAGAAGGCATGATACTCGCGGCGCAGTACGCGCGCGAAAACAAGGTGCCCTACCTCGGGATATGCCTCGGAATGCAGATAGCCGTCATCGAATACGCAAGAAACGTCGCATTGTTTAAAAACGCGAATTCGGGAGAGTTCGACAAGGACTGCAGATACAAGGTCATCGACTTTATGCCCGGTCAGAGCGAGGAAAGAGACAAGGGCGGCACTTTAAGACTCGGCAGCTATCCCTGCAAGGTACAGAAGGGGACTAAGCTGTACGAATGTTACAAGTCTGAAGAGATATCCGAAAGGCACCGCCACCGCTACGAATTCAATAACGAATACAGAGACGCGCTGACTTCTTGCGGACTGGTGACCGCGGGCGTTTCCCCCGACGGCAGATTGGTAGAGACGGTGGAGATCAAGGATCACCCGTTCTACGTCGGCGTGCAGTTCCATCCCGAATTCAAATCCAGACCCAACAGACCGCATCCGCTGTTCGCCGGCTTCGTCAGCGCGGCGCACGACAATAAGCACAGGAGAGAAAGAAAACAGTGAGAGAGTTTGACAGAAAACTTGTTTTGGAGGACGGCTCCGAATATTACGGCTACGGCTTCGGCGATTACGCCGAGCGCGTTACCGAGATCGTTTTCAACACGTCTATGGTCGGATATCAGGAGATAGTATCCGACCCTTCGTATACTTACCAGTCGGTAGTCATGACCTATCCGCTCATCGGCAATTACGGCATGACTGACTGGGACTACGAAACAAAGACCCCGACGATAGGCGGACTTATCGTAAGAGAGTACAACGACCGCCCGTCCAATTTCGGCGCGAAGGAGAGCCTGGGCGACGTGATGAAAAGATACGGCATTACGGGCATATCGGGCGTTGATACCAGAAAGCTGACCCGTTCGATACGCGACTTCGGCAGCCGTAAGGTATTGATAACGGCGGCGGACACTCCAAAGGAAAAGGCGCTGGAAATACTTGCGAAAACGGACGTTCCTACGGACGCGGTAAGCAGGGTGAGCTGTAAAAAGCCGTGGAAATCCAAGTGCAAGGGCGCAAATTACGACATAGTCGCCGTGGATTGCGGCATAAAGCACAATATAATAAGGTCGCTCGTAAAGCGCGGTTGCAACGTTACGGTCGTGCCTTACAACACAACGGCAGACCAGATAGACGTTCTCGCTCCCGACGGAGTTTTCTTCAGTAACGGTCCCGGCGACCCGACAGACGTCGGTTGCGTGGTCGAACTTATCAAACAGCTTCGCGGCAGATATCCGATATTCGGCATATGCCTCGGTCACCAGCTCATCGCGCTTTCTTACGGCGCTAAGACTTACAAACTCAAATTCGGTCACCGCGGCGGCAACCACCCCGTAAGAAGGCTTGCGGACGGCAAGATAGAGATCACTTCTCAGAATCACTCTTACGCAGTGGATAAGGAAAGCCTTAAAGGCACTCCGCTCAAGATAACCCACGTAAACATTCTCGACGATACGGTAGAGGGACTGGAATGCGAGGAGGACGGCGTTTTCAGCGTGCAGTATCACCCCGAAAGCTGCCCGGGGCCGCAGGACAGTTCTTATCTGTTTGATAAATTCTTAAAGATAATAGAGGAGGGAAAGCACAATGCCTAAGCGTACCGACATAAAGAAGATACTCGTTATAGGTTCGGGACCTATCGTCATAGGACAGGCTGCCGAATTCGACTATGCGGGCACTCAGGCGTGCCTCGCGCTCAAAGAAGAGGGCTACGAAGTCGTGCTTTGCAACTCCAACCCCGCTACGATAATGACGGATACGTCGATCGCGGACAAGGTGTATATGGAGCCTTTGACCCTCGAATATATCGCCAAGATAATCCGCTACGAGCGTCCCGACGCGATAATCCCCGGAATCGGCGGACAGACGGGTCTCAACCTTGCGATGCAGCTTGAAAAGAAAGGCGTATTGAGAGAATGCCGCGTAGAGCTTCTCGGCACAAACAGCAAGAGTATAGAGAGAGCTGAAGACAGAGAGCTTTTCAAAGAACTCTGTCAGTCTCTCGGAGAGCCCGTTCTTCCTTCAGAGATAGCCAATACCGTAGAAGAAGGTCTTAAGGCGGTGGAACGCATAGGTTACCCGGTAGTGCTCAGACCCGCGTTTACGCTGGGCGGCACGGGCGGCGGTTTTGCGGACAACGAAGAGGAGTTTCTGGAGATAATCAAAAACGCCCTCGCGCTTTCCCCCGTCCACCAGGTGCTGGTCGAAAAGAGCATAAAGGGCTTTAAGGAAATAGAGTACGAGGTCATGCGCGACGCCAACGACACCGCGATAACGATCTGTAACATGGAAAACCTCGACCCCGTAGGCATACACACGGGCGACAGTATAGTCGTATGTCCTTCTCAGACCCTTACCAACAGAGAATACCATATGCTGAGAGACAGCGCGCTCAAGATAATCCGCGCTCTGGAGATAAAGGGCGGCTGCAACGTCCAGTTCGCTCTCGATCCCAAGTCGTTCCAATACTATCTCATAGAGGTAAACCCCCGCGTTTCGCGTTCATCGGCTCTCGCTTCAAAGGCGAGCGGCTATCCGATTGCGCGCGTTTCGGCTAAGATAGGCGTGGGAATGAACCTCGATGAAATAATGCTGGCAAATACCCCCGCTTCTTTCGAACCGTCACTCGACTACGTGGTAACCAAAATGCCGCGTTTCCCGTTCGACAAATTCGCGGACGCTAACAATAAACTCGGCACGCAGATGAAGGCGACGGGCGAGGTCATGAGCGTGGGCAGAACGTTTGAAGAAAGCCTGCTCAAGGCGGTGCGTTCTCTCGAAACGGGCGTGAACCACGTTTATATGGCTAAGTTCGACGATATGGACAAAAAGGCGCTTATCGACTATATAAAGATAGGCACGGACGACAGGATATACGCGATAGCTCAGCTCTTCCGCCTCGGCGCGACTGAAGAGGAGATAAACGCGGCTACCGCGATAGACGATTTCTTCCTGCACAAGATAAAGCATATCGTAGAGATAGAAAATTCGCTTGAAAAGACGGGCGCGACGCCTGAAGCCGTGCTTGAAGCAAAGCGTTTCGGCTTTTCGGATAAGTCGGTCGCGAAATACGCGGGAACTACCGAAGAAAAGGTCAGAAGCGTGCGCGAAGAAAACGGCATAAAGCCCGTTTACAAAATGATAGACAGCTGCGCTTCCGAGTTCGAAAGCTATATCCCTTATTTCTATTCTACTTACGAACAGGAAAACGAATCAATCGTATCGGATAAAAAGAAAGTCGTTGTTCTCGGCAGCGGACCTATTCGCATAGGTCAGGGCGTAGAGTTCGACTATTCGACAGTGCACGCGGTAAAGACGATAAAGAAAGCGGGCTTCGAGGCGATAATAATCAACAATAACCCTGAAACGGTGTCCACCGACTATACGACTTCGGACAAGCTGTATTTCGAGCCGCTCTGCGTCGAAGACGTAATGAACGTGATAGATCTCGAAAAGCCGATAGGCGTCATAGCTTCTCTCGGCGGACAGACGGCTATAAACCTCGCTGAGCCGCTGAGCGCAAGAGGAGTAAAAATAATCGGCACCGACCGCGACGCGATAGAAAAGGCTGAAAACCGCGACGCGTTCGAAAAACTTCTCGTAGAGCTCAACATACCTCAGCCCAAGGGCAGAGCGGTCACTAAGATAGAGGACGGCATCGCGGCGGCTAAGGAGATAGGTTATCCCGTTCTCGTGCGTCCCAGCTTCGTCTTAGGCGGCAGAGCGATGAGGATAGTCGCGGGCGAAGAACAGCTCCGTCATTACCTTAAGACGGCGGTCGAGATAGACGAGGACAAACCCGTACTGGTAGATAAATACATCATGGGCAAAGAGGTAGAAGTCGACGCGGTCTGCGACGGCAAGGACGTTTTCGTTCCCGGCATAATGGAACTGGTAGAGCGCACGGGCGTTCACTCCGGCGACTCGATAAGCGTATATCCGTCCTTCTCCATATCGCAGAAAGTCAAGAACGTTATCCTCGACTATACGCAGAAACTCGGACTCGGAATAGGCATAATCGGTCTTTTCAATATCCAGTTCATAGTCGACAAGGAAGAAAACGTGTTCATCATAGAGGTCAATCCGCGTTCGTCGCGTACCGTGCCATTCCTTTCGAAGGCGACGGGCTACGACCTTGCGGACATAGCGACCTTAGTCATTCTCGGCAAGAGCCTCAAAGAGCAGGGCATAAACGTTATCTACCCTGAGGAAAAGAAACGTTGCTACGCTAAAGCTCCCGCGTTCTCCTTCTCCAAACTGCGCGGCATGGATTCCTACCTGTCTCCCGAAATGAAATCTACGGGCGAAGCGATAGGCTACGACAAGAGCCTGACCCGCGCGCTGTACAAGGCGCTCCAGGCTTCGGGCGTAAAGGTTCAGAATTACGGCACCGTCCTCGCGACTATAGCGGACGGCGACAAGGAAGAGGCACTCCCGCTTATACGCAGGTTCTACAACCTCGGTTTCAACATAGAGGCTACGGAAGGTACCGCCAAGTTCCTTAAGAGCCACGGTATAAAGACGCGTATAATGAAGAAAATAAGCGAGGGGTCTACCGATATCCTCGATTCCATTCGTCAGGGTTACGTGACTTACGTAATAAATACCCGCGACGTCAGCAACGAGAACAAGATCTCTGACGGTTCTGCGATAAGACAATGCGCGATAGAGAACAACGTTACAGTGCTCACCGCGCTCGATACGGTAAGGGCTCTCCTCGACGTCCTCGAAGAGATAACCTTAAGCGTATCCACTATTGACGGCAAATAAGGAGAATATATGAAATTCACTAAAATGGAGGGACTGGGCAACGACTATATCTACGTATACGGCGCGCCCAAGGATCCCGAAGCGCTCAGCGTTAAGCTGTCCGACCGTCATTTCGGCATAGGCGGCGACGGCTTGGTGCTGATAAGCCTTTCAGACGTAGCCGATTTTAAAATGCGTATATTCAACGCGGACGGCAGCGAAGCTAAAATGTGCGGCAACGGCATACGTTGCGTCGGAAAATTCGTATACGACAAGGGATATACCAAAAAGACAGAACTCGCGGTTGAGACTCTGTCGGGAATAAAGTATCTTAAACTTTTCGTCGTCGACGGCAAGGTCGAAAGCGTGGCTGTCGATATGGGACGGGTAGAGGTCGGCGAAGAAGAAACCGTCGACGGCGTAACGCTGATCCCCGTAGACGTAGGCAATCCGCACGCGGTGACTTTCGTGGAAGACGCGGACAAAGCGCCCGTCGATACCGTAGGCAGACGCATCGAGAAAAACCCCCGTTTCCCCGGCGGCGTGAACGTAGAGTTCGTAAGCGCCGAAGGCAAAAACAGACTGCGTATGCGCGTATGGGAAAGGGGCAGCGGCATCACTATGGCATGCGGCACGGGCACGTGCGCCAGCGTAGCGGCGGCGGTAAAACGCGGCTTGTGCGACGAGGGCGCTGAAGTTGAGGTGCGCCTGGACGGCGGCGTGCTGAAAGTTAAGTACGAGGCGGGCAAAGCCCTGATGACGGGACCCGCGCGTACCGTTTTCGAAGGAGAAATACAATGCTGATACCCAATAAAAATTATAAAGATCTCAAGGATTCGTATCTTTTTTATAAAATAGCTCAAAAAACCCGCGCGTACGTTGAGAGTCACGAAGGCGCGTACCTTTACCGTCTCGGTATAGGCGACGTTTCGCTCCCTCTTTGCGACGCCGTTATAAAGGCGCTTCACGAAGCGGTAGACGACCAGGCGAAAAAGGAGACCTTCCACGGCTATATGCCTGAATGCGGCGCGCACTTTTTCAAAAAGGCGGTCGCGGGATATTACGAAAAAAGAGGAGTAAAACTCGACGTCGACGAAGTGTTCGTTTCAAGCGGCGCCAGCGACGAACTGGGAGATATACTCGATATGTTCGACAGGTCGGACGACGCGTTGATAACCGAGCCCGCTTACCCCGCATACGTCGACGCCAACGTGATGGCGGGCAGAAAGATAGTACACCTCGCTTCAGGCGAAGAAAACGGATTTCTGCCTTTGCCCGACAAAAATATAAAGGCGAGCCTTCTTTATATCTGTTCTCCCAACAATCCGACGGGCGCGGTTTATACTAAAGAGCAGCTCAAAAAGTGGGTGGATTACGCCAACGAAAACGGAGCGGTGATACTTTTCGACGCGGCTTACGAAGCGTTTATAGAAGATAAGGATCTTCCTCACAGCATATTCGAGATAGAGGGCGCGAGGACGTGCGCGATAGAGATTTGTTCGCTGTCCAAGACGGCTGGCTTTACGGGTACGCGCTGCGGCTATACCGTGATACCCAAAGAGCTGGAAAGAGAGGGAATGAACCTGAACGCTATGTGGGTGAGAAACCGCACGACTAAGACGAACGGCGTTTCTTATATCCTGCAAAAGGGCGCGGCTGCCGTGTTTAGCGAAGAAGGACAGAAGCAGATCAGAGAGAATATAGCTGTCTACAAGAAAAACGCTGAATACCTTACCGACGCGCTTGACAAACTGGGTATATGGTATTGCGGCGGCAAGAACGCTCCGTATATATGGATGAAGTGCCCGCGCGGAATGAGCAGTTGGGAATTCTTCGATTTCCTTCTCGAAAACGCGCAGATAGTCGGTACTCCCGGCGAAGGCTTCGGTTCTTGCGGCGAAGGATTTTTCAGATTCTCGACTTTCGGCAGTCCCGAGGATACTAAGATAGCCGCGGAAAGACTTGTAAAGCTTCTGTCCGAGTAAACAGCCGTTAAAAGTCCGAATAAGAAGAAACGTATTTAGAAGAAACACTTTTAAAGCGTAAAGCAGTATATAAAGAAAAGGCGCTTAAAAAGCGCCTTTTCCATTGATAATAGCATATTTGATAAAAATAAAATTTTCTTACCCGTGTTTGTTATCTCTATTTTATAGGTTTAAGAACTCCCGCGCTTTCGGATATCGTGCGGATATTGCCGTTGTCGAATTTCACAACGTATGAGCCGTTTGCCTTGCTCGTCACCGTACCGTCTCCGAACACGGGGTGGCGCACTCTGTCGCCGCCTAAGTAGGGGCGGAAGTCGGGTACGGCGGGGTGGCTCAACGCGTATTCGCTGGCACGTATGTATTCCTTAGCCATCGCTACGTATTCGTCCGCCATAACTCCGCTTCTTTCGATAAGGTTTTCGTCGATATTGAATATGAACCTTGACGGCATAAGCCTGCCTCGCGTTTGCAGATCGAAGCCGTCAGAATCGGACAGATACAGCATATCTTTCGCGCGGGTAAAAGCAACATAGGCGACGCGACGCTCTTCTTCCATCTGCTGTTTGTTTTCTATCTTTATCGACGGGAACAGCCCTTCGTTCATAGCGCATACGAATACGTAAGGAAACTCGAGACCCTTCGCGGTATGCACCGTCATAAGCTTCACGCTTTCGTTCTTGTCTTTTTTGTCTATGTTGGATATCAACGCTACCGCGGTCAGGTATTCGCTTAAAGTCACGTGTTCGCCAGCGTCGTCGACGAAATCCTTTATCGCCGCCTTGAGTTCGGTCACGTTGTCCAGTCTGTCGCGGTCTCCGCACAGCATAAGGTATTCTTCGTATCCGCTTTTTTTGAGAGCGAAGTCGAGAAGATCTGATATGTCTACGTCGGGATCTTTTGCGCGTATATATCCTTCTTCTATCATATCGTAAAGCTTTTTCGCGCCCGTCTTTTCGAAAAGAGAGGAATCGGCGAGTTTTGAAAAAGCCTCGTAAAGAGAAACTTTTTCGCTCAAAGACAGCGCGGCTATCGCCGCAAGACGTTTTTTGCCTATACCTCTCGCAGGTACGTTTATAATGCGTTCGAAAGACAGGTCGTCCTTGAATTCGAACATTCTCATATAGGCTATGCAGTCTTTTATTTCCTTACGCTGGTAGAATTCTACGCCGCTGTATATAGTATAAGGTATGCCGTATTTGAGGAACGCGTCCTCGACGGGACGGGACATATAGTTACTGCGGTAAAGTACGGCTATATCGCCTAAGCAGGCGCCTTCTTTTTGCAGAGTCTGTATTTCCGCCGCGATGAATTCGCATTCTTCCTGGCGGGTGCGCGCGTGGAAATAGCGCGTTTTTGTACCGTTTTTTCTGACTGCGACCAGTTCTTTTTTTATCCTTTCGGTATTGTGACTGATGAGAGAGTTCCCAACGCTTAGTATTTCGGGAGTAGAGCGGTAGTTTTTGCTGAGGACTATCGTCTTTGCGCCGCCGAAAGCCTTGTCGAAATCCAGGAACAGTCTGATATCGGCGCCTCGCCAGGTGTATATCGTCTGATCGGGGTCGCCGACGACGAAAAGGTTCTTGTTGAGAAGGGAGAGTATTTCTACCAGTCTGTACTCAGGATGTGAGACGTCCTGGAACTCGTCTACCTGTATGTATTCGAAACGTCTTTGCCATTTCTCTCTCGATTCGTCGGACTGATCGAATATTTCGAGAGTGAAGAATACCAGATCGTCGAAATCGAGAAAGTAGTTTTTGCGCTGAAGCTCAAGGTACTTCTTTATTACGAAATCGAGCGACTTCTTGTCGTCCGCGCGCGAAAGCCCCGGCGCGGCTGTCTGACCCGTAGGGTCGCTGAAATACGGTACATAGCCGTATTTGCCTTTATACGCTCCGATGGCGTCCAAACAATGTTTATAGCTGAAATCCTTTGAGGTAAGCCCGTTTTCTTCGTATATCTTTTTGAGTAGGGACTTCTGGTCTTCCTCGTCCATTATAAGAAAGTTGTCGGGGTAGTGCAGACGGTGTATTTCTTCTTTGAGTATCTTGTTGCACGCGCCGTGAATGGTCAGTATCCAGCCGCCGTCCTCGTCGGGCATATAGCGCTGTATGCGCCTTTTCATCTCCTTAGCCGCTTTGTTGGTAAAGGTGACGGAAAGTATATGAGACGGTTCGACTCCCAGTATTTTGGCAATATAAACGTAGCGGGTGGTAAGCACTCTCGTCTTACCGCTTCCCGCGCCCGCGACCACGCGCACGTAGCCTTCCGTCGTCTGTACAGCCTGTTTCTGTTCGTCGTTGAGACCTTTGAAAAGGATATCGGATAAGTCCGTCATTTTCCCCTCCTTAAAAGCGTAAATACATTATAGCATTGTGAATAAATGTTCGCAACAGGGAAAATGCGAACAAAACGTAATTTTATAGAAAGCGCGCCCTTAAAGGCGCGTTCGTCAACAAGTAACATGGCGGGGCGGTTAACGCTTTTTTGTGACGAAACTTATCTCTTCGCCGTCAACGGTAATTTTATGCAAAGACAGATCCATATATTTTTCCGGCGCGCCGCTTTTTGCAAAGTCTTCCGACTGCCCGCAACAAACGCTTTCGTTTTTTACGGCGTTGCGGTAAAAGTATTTATAGTTCAACGAATGTTTTACGCTTGACGTGCATTGTCGTGAAAAAATTACATAAGTCTGAAAATTTCAGATAACGTATCTCGTTGAAAAAAGTACGTTTTTGTGCGAATTAACCCACTGTTTCGTTAAAAGTATTGTATCGCGCAAAGAATAAGTTTATAGTAATACTCGGGGACTATCCGTCTCCTCGCATTACATAAGGGCAGGAAAAGTTTATGGAAAGATTTTGTGTTAAGACCGCGTCTAAGGCGAAAGAGTCGCAGGTCGTCAAAGGAGACGGCTGGCGAATAACCGTGCTTACGGACAGACTCTTACGAGTCGAAACGGGCGAGTTTTGCGACGAAGCTACTCAATGCGTATGGTATCGCGCCTGGGACAGCCCTGCGTTCAAGGTGAAAAGCGCGTCGACGAGTTTGCAGATATGCACGGAAAGCACGCGTTTTTATTTCGATACGCTTACAAAGAGAATAACGCTGATAGAACTTGCAGACGGCAGAAACGTCAGGAATTTCAAACGCGGCGTTCTCCCTGGGACCCGCCGCACTCTGGATATGACGGACGGCAAGGCAAAACTGGGCAAAAGCGTGGTCTCGAAAAACGGCGTAGCCGTGCTTGACGATTCTCATTCACTCGTGCTTAAAGACGATAAGATATTGCCGCGCGGTAAATGCAAGGACAGATATTATTTCGCTTACGGCAACGACTACCGCGGCGCTATACGTGCGCTGTACTGTCTCACGGGCTTTACCCCTCTTCTTCCCAGGTTCGTTTTCGGCAACTGGTGGAGCAGGTATAAAGCCTATACGCAGGAAGAGTACCGCAGTCTTATGCAGGAATTCATAGACAGAAATATCCCCGTGACGGTTGCCACGATAGATATGGACTGGCACTGGGTCGACGTCGTCGAGCGGTTCGGTAAAGACGCTCTCGCTAAGCCCACCGACAATATGATAGACCGTATCGTCTACGCGTCGATGCCCGGTTGGACAGGGTACAGCTGGAATACGGAGCTTTTCCCCGATTACCGCGCGCTTTTAAAATATCTGAACGACAACGGCTTTAAAGTCACCGTCAATCTTCACCCCGCGCAGGGTGTAAGGTTTTTTGAGGATCAGTACGAGGACGTCTGCAGGATATGCGGTGTAGATCCGTCTACGCACGCTCCCGTATGCTTTTCTCTCGCTGACGAAAATTATCTTAAGGCGTATTTCGACGTCCTTCACAGACCTTATCAGAGAGAGGGCGTGCGGTTCTGGTGGATAGACTGGCAACAGGGCAAGCACAGCGATATAAAGGGACTCGATCCTCTCTGGGCGCTAAATCATTATCATACTCTCGATATGGAGGACGAAGGTCAGCGCGCGGTGATATTGTCGCGTTATGCGGGCATAGGAAGCCACAGGTATCCGATAGGTTTCAGCGGTGACAGCGCTATGACCTGGCGTACTCTGGATTTCCAGCCGTATATGACTTCGTCGGCGACCAACGTCGGCTATACCTGGTGGAGCCACGATATAGGCGGTCACCACAGAGGATATAAGGATGACGAACTCTATCTAAGATGGCTTCAATACGGCGTGTTCAGTCCTATAAACAGACTGCATTCGACCAGCAACGAGTTTATGGGCAAAGAACCGTGGAAAACGGGTAAGGAGACTGAACGCGTCGCGACAGAATATCTCAGATTCAGACACAGGCTTATACCTTATCTGTATTCGATAAATTACCTTACGGCGACCGAAGGGCGCGCGCTCTGCGAGCCTATGTACTATTCGTATGACTGCAAAGAAGCTTATGCGGCGAAAAACCAGTACGCTTTCGGCACCCAGCTTGTCGTCGCGCCGATAACGAAAAAAAGCGACGAAAGAACTCATCTCGCGTCGACAAAACTGTGGGTGCCTGAAGGCGAAAGATATACCGACGTGTTTACGGGCAGGACGTATCTTCCCGGGGAATACACGATATACCGCGAAACAGACGATTATCCAGTATTCGCGAGAGAGGGAAGCATTATCCCTCTTTACCGCGACGCGGACGACAATTCGCTTGCGCCCGATAAGGCTCTCGAAGTATGGATATATGCGGGCGACGGGGAGTTTGCTTTGTACGAGGACGACGGAGATACTCTCGCTTACGAAAACGGGGTAAGCTGCCGTACGATATTTAAGGTAAACCGTGACGGCGACGCATTGTCCGTCAGCATCTCTACGGAAGGCGACTTATCCGCATTGCCTGAGGGAAGAGAAATGACTCTTACTTTCAGGGATATAGCAAAAGCCGATATCGTCGCAGCCGCTAAAGTCAAAGAAAAGAGCGGCAATTCCGTTACTCTGATTTACGACGGAGAGGATGCAACCGTAACCCTTACGAACTGTCAAACCGTAAAGGCAAGACCTTACCGCGAGGAAATGATAGAGCTTGTCTCGAAATTCCAGGGTAACAACATGAAAAAGGCGGCGACTTTCAACAGGCTTCTTAAAAGCGACGACGCTTCTCTCATCGGCATACATAAACGCTTTTCAGGACCAATCAAAGAACTGAGAAGCGTTTTCAGAGGCTGACTTAAACGCTAAAAGGACAAGTGCCATATAATACGATACGGGCGGGTTTTTACCTGCCCGTGTTCGTTATATAAGATATATTAAGATAAGATAACTGCCTCGATCTCTCTTTTGCATAAAAACGCGTCAGCTTTTTAATTTTATCCGATCCTCCGCGCAGATATTCTTTAAATATCGGTATTGACACGATATCCGCAGGTTGTTATAATAAAAGAAAGGAATAAACGTAAGTTTGCCGTAAAAGGCAAGCGATTATATGAGCTGTTAACTATATATCATGCGTTGGAGCGCAGACACTCAATAGTGAACGGTCTCATATAATAATGAGGCGAAGATACGCTTAATAAGGAGGAAGTTTTATGAAAGAAGGCTGGTCGAGAAGATGGAAAGCTCTGCTCATCTGGGCGAGCGGTTATCTCAGTTTTATAGCATACGCTATCGTCGGCGGCTACGTGATAGTCAAGTCCGACGACGAAGAACTCAAGGATACCGCGAAAAAGGCGTTTATAGTCACGCTTATCTTTACGGCGATATCCATGTTCTTTTCGATATATAACAGTATCGGAGCCCTGTCGAGCAGCTACTATTCGTCGGGTGCATATGTGGCTTACGGCGTTCTTCAGATGATCGTCAATATAGCGAAAATCGCCGTCTACGTAGTATTTGCTCTGCTTTCGTTCTTTAACGCAAAAGACGCATCCGCTAAGGCTGGAGACAGATCCGATGAGACGTTTGAAGAAAAAACTGAGGAAAAGTCAGAAGAAAAATCTGTCGATAATGACGTGAAATTCTAAAAATATACTTAATTTCTGATCAAGATAAAATTGAAGGGCAATGTTTTAATTTGCCCTTTTTTTGCGTTATTAGCTTAAAACGGCTTAAATTTGGTAACAGTTTTCAATAGCTAAGTTGAATTTTGATATCAATGAAGAAAAATTATTTTTTAATTTTTTAACAGAAACTGATATGACGAGATCAACAACAGGATCACCTGTTTCGCCGGCTACTTGCTTGGCAAAGCGGTCGTAAGAGGAACGGTTCATCGCCCTGGCTAAGAACTATGATTGCGCCGTGATCTTTTGGCGCATGCTTTATGAGGGACTGAGAACGTAGGAAGCGAAAGCGCTTGCACCGAGCGACATTTACGAAGACTATATCGAGATCAGGCACTCGATAGACGATCTCGGCAACCTGATCCCGACAAAGACAAACAAGATCCGCCGCGTGCCTATCTTTTCAGAGTTCAAAGAGTTAGCGGACAAGCACAGAGGATCTTCGGAGATCCCGATCCTGGGCAAGGTGAATAAGCATACGGCAGTCAAAGAGTATCGGGAGATCTGCAGAGCGACCGGGATAACGAAAAATATGTATTGCCTTCGGCACACGTTCGCGACCCGGTGCGAAGAAGCCGGAATCTCATCAAAGCAGACAGCGCTTTGCGAAGGGGCACTCATCGATAAATACCACTCTAAGCTATTATATAAATATAAACAAAGAGTTCGAGCGCGAGAATGTCGCAATCAAAAACGGTTTACACAAATCCTGACACAAATTTCCCCGAAATTTTCGAAAAAACGTAAAAAAATATGCCCTGAAAGTACCTTTTTCAGAGCATATCTTATGCAAAACGCACGGAGCTTTGCGATGGCGGAGAAAGAGGGATTTGTAAGGAGCGAGAAGCGCGACGGAATAGCGAGGGACGAGCGTCACAATTTCGGTGTCGTGAATTCGTAGCATAGAGCAAAGCGAAAGCAAAAAGAAATCATAACCACCAGCCGTGCTGGTGGTATGTGCTTGCCCCCCTGGGGCATTTCACCATGCCGAGTCTGTAGACTCATCGAATTTCTGCCAACCGCATATTGTTCACAAACTAAGCCTCAAGGCTTTTATTTTTTGTTTTATTTCACCGGCGCACCCGTAAACGGGTCTATGTATTCTTTTATTGTCAGTTGCTCGTACCCTATATCTTCCTGTAGTTGTTGTTGGATATATTCCGCGATTGCTTTTGTGTTCTTTCCTACTG
>DVNX01000112.1 GCA_018714045.1 Candidatus Ornithoclostridium faecavium | reverse complement strand
GCTCGCCTCGCTAAAACACACATTAAAATTCATAGTCTTAGAGTGCGAGCAGTTTTAAGCTGTGTTACCCGTACCTGAGGCAGCAGTATAAGCTTCGCTAAGTTTAACAGGTATCGATATGCGACAGCCGATTAATGCTCCCCGTCACACGGGGACAAGGCATTTAACACAGTAGCTGCGAAAATTTGCCACTTTAAACCTTGTTCGTATTATTCTGGTCTGGTATAGTATAAGATAATATGCTGAATATGTCAACAAAGTGCGTAATCAAAATGCTTATGCGTAAAACGCTTTACTTTCACCGTTGATTTATAAAAGCCGAAAAGCGGGTCGAGACTCCGCCCCGCTTCTGACAACTCTTATTTTGCCGCACAGCCCTTCCAGACTGTATCAGCTTCTTAATATATCGCCTATCTTGGTTGCACAGCTTCCTGTAGAATAACACACTCTGCCCACTCTCCTTACGTGTTCCCAGCCGTCCGTTTCCATAGCCCATTCTACCGAAGCGGTAAGAAACGCGTAACACGTATCTGAAGGTCCTGTTATCTTATAGCCTTTGATCAGATTTTTATCGGCGTTAAGCGGAGTTCCGCCACAGGCGGTAAAAAATTCCGCCGAGAGATCTTGTGTCGGAATGACCTCGACCGTATATGCGCTGTCCTTGAATCCTTCGGGTATTCTTTCAAAAGCGAGGTTGATCACCTGCGAGTTTATCGGCTCGAAAATATCCTTTACAGCCTGAAGCTGATCTTCTGAAAGCAATGCCGTGCCCTTTGAAAGCGTTTTCATAACGACCAGCTTTTCTTCTGTTATTCTTTCGTTTACTCTGCCGTCCGAATACGTACGTTTAAATCTTTCGCCGACGTTGTAAACGAATTCCCCTCTCTTTTTCAAAAAGAAATTTCCCGTGGTAAAAGCCATTTTAAAGGTATAGTCGTAAGTCGTATTTATAGTCGAATTTCCGCTTATCGCGACGTCGAGAGCTTCGCCCGAAAGTTCCCCTTTGCTTTTGACTATTTCAAAAAGCTGCTCTGCCTGTTTTCCCGACAGATCGTGCCATGTGCCGTTTTCAGCCTGCACCTGGACGTATTCCAGCTTTGCTTTTTCATCCGTAACGGACGGATCGCTCAGCTTTATTGTACACGCGCTCAAGCCTATGCACAACGCTATCGTCAGCGCGACGATTGAAAGCACTGAAATTTTCTTCATAATATCACCTCTTATTAATATAACTATATCTCAAAAATAAAATCATGTCAATACCGAAGAGTTTAATCGTGCACAGAGCCCGTTTGTGTGATATAATATCGTAAAGGAGCGCAAACATGGATATTTCCGCATTTTTCCCCGTATGGAACAACCTCGAAGAAAGCGACCGCAACGCACTTAACGCCGCCGCGATTGACCGCACTTTTTTTAAAGGCGAAATACTTCACAGAAGCTCTGAAGAGTGTACGGGGCTTATCCTCGTACGTTCGGGACAACTGCGCGCTTATACCGTATCTCCCGAAGGCAAAGAAATAACTTTATACCGCCTTCTCGACGGGGATATCTGCCTGTTTTCCGCTTCATGCATAATAAACAGCATAAGCTTCGATATAACTCTGTCAGCTGAAAAAGATACTGCCGTCACCGTAGTAGCGGCTGACGTCTATAAAAGGATAATGAAAAAGTCAGCGCCGCTTTCCAATTTTACCAACGAAATAATGGCGTCAAGATTTTCCGACGTCATGTGGCTTGTCGAACAGATCATGTGGAAGAGTTTCGACAAACGCCTGGCGGAATTCCTCATGGAAGAATCCAACATAGAAGACAGCCTTACTTTAAAAATAACTCACGAAACGATCGGAAATCACCTCGGCAGTCCGCGCGAAGTCGTGACGCGTATGCTTAAATATTTCGCGGGCGAAGGACTCGTTTCCCTCTCCCGCGGAACGGTAACGCTTTCAGACCCTGTCAGGCTTGCAGCCCTCGCGCGGGACTGACCGCGCTTATAGCATTTTCAATATCTCTCTTTTCGAACGCACGCCGACTACTCCGCCGACCACGTTTCCGTCTTTGATCACCGCCAGCGTAGGAATGCTCGATATCTGAAAAAGTCCCGTCAGTTCTCTTTCTTCGTCCACGTTTACTTTGCACACCTTGATATCTTCCCTTTCGTTTGCTATCTCGTCCACGACAGGACTCAGCATACGACACGGACCGCACCATCCGGCGAAAAAGTCTATAAGCACAGGCTTGTCAGAGTTTAATACCTCTTTATTGAAATTGTCTTTATTTAAATTTATTACTGCCATATTTGCACCTCGCAATTCATTTGATGGTTTCATTATATGGTTTTAATAAATCTTTTTCAGTGACTTTATCACAATGCCTATCAAAAAAAACACCCTCAGTATTTCTGAGGATGGTTTTGCTTATATTATGTCTTGGTTTATTTTTAGCTTATTCGCGACATTATCGCGTTATATGCGTACTTTTTAATACACCTTTGTCGCTGTAAACGTACACGCAAGACGCCTTCTTTATCGACACGCTTGACGATGTATAGCCGCAAAGCTCGCCGATCTTACAGAATATCATCTCGTTTTTCTCGTTATAAACATATACGCTACCGCCTTTCTGAACAGCGTACGATACCATAATTTACCCCTTAAAAATCACTTCTGTTTGAGCGACGCGATAACTTTGTTCGGATATCTTTTCATAGCGATCTGCTTTGCTTCAGTTTCGCTTTCCGCTTGGACGGTAAATCTGATGCCGCTTCCGTGAGGATTTCCGCTTTCGTTCACAAATACTTCGTAATTCTTTTTCATAATGAACTCCTTTATATTTTTTATAGTTTTTCGTACAAGATTTTAAAACAATCGTTGCCGGACATTTCGTAGCAATATTTGAGAAAACTCTTTTCGTCTTTAACCATGCCTAACTTATTATAATAAGTATCTTTATCAAGCAACCACGGATTGTCTTTCAATATATTTCTGTTGACGGGTACAGATTCGTCTGCGCCTGAGTTTATCGCTAAAAAGAGAATGACTTTCATGAAAACGATTCGCTTATTATCAACCGTTCCGTAAATATCATCCGCAAATTCGAAATAATTGAATTTTGACGCATACTCTAACACAGGATTGTCTGAAAGCGATATTATTTCTTTTGACGAAAGCTTATTTTTCCGATCTGAAACTTCTCCATTTTCATCCATGATAAAAGTTTTTGCCTGCTTACAAAGCATATCTATCACGTAATCGTAAGCAAACGTATCTTTACAGATAGCATTGTGAAGCCTATCAACAAGCTGGCAAAAATAGTTTGTCGGAAGTTTTTCGTCTCCATATCCCCAAATAATCAGATGCACTCTTAAAGATAATAACGGACTTCTGTCTTCCTTATGTTGATTTCTTAAATTATCTTCCATAATATACCCTTTCGGCGTAGTATAACTTTCCATCGTTGCTATTTCATCTTCGATCGTATACTCTGACGCCGATACGCTCTTATCGTTCTGAGGTAATATCTTGTTTTTAACCTTGTTGAACAAATCTTTGATTCCCATTTTTTATCTCCTGTTTGTAAGTTATGACGTATTGAATACGCTTATCATATACTATT
>DVNX01000111.1 GCA_018714045.1 Candidatus Ornithoclostridium faecavium | reverse complement strand
GCTTCTTTTGCCGACGCTCATTTGATAATATGTATACTATTATCTGCATTCGCCTCGATAAAATAAGCATTAAAAATCATCGCCCTGAGCCAGGCTTTTACCGCGCCGTGCGGGGAATACTATTTAATTTTAGGAAAGTGCGCCTTTTACGCTTCTTTTGCCGATGCTCATTTGATAATATGTATACTATTACCTGCGCGCGCTCCGCTAAAATCCGTATTGAAATCTTACGCCCGATGAACAACTTTTACCGCGCCGTGCGGGGAATGTGTTTAATTTTTACGGATATTGCTTATATTCGTTTGATTATGTAGCGATTAAAAAGCTCTCTGTTGCTAAAATTTTGCGCATTTATCTATAAGCCGCGAATATTTTATAGTATGGAAAGAGATTTTTTAAAAGAAGCGGTAAAATGCGGGGAGAGATGCGTCCTTGTCGTAGATACTTCGGCGATAAAAAAGAACGCGGGATTTATCATAAAAAAGACGGGCAAAAAGCTTATTGCGGTCGTCAAGGCGGACGGTTACGGGCTGGGTCTCGAAGAGACGGTAAAAGCGCTTAAAAAGACGGCTTCGCTTTTTGCTGTCGCGACGGCAGAAGAAGCGCTTGCGGTCGCTGAGACGGGTGAAAAAGCGCTTATCATTTCTCCCGTTACGGAAAAAGAGCTTAAAGAGATCGCGGGAAAAGACATATCCGTCAGCGTATCGGATAAAGAGAGCGCAAGGGCTGCGGCCGAGTCGGGCTCAGACGTGCATATAGCTGTGAATACTGGTATGAACAGATACGGCGCGGATTGCAGGGATATAGGCACGCTTCTCGAGATATGCGACGCGGCAGACAGAAGATTGGAGGGGATCTACACTCATTTTGCATGCGCGGATAAAGAGGATATTTCGGTTACTCTTGAAAGCGAGAAGAGGTTTTCGGCAGTAGTCAACGTGTTGGGCAAAAGACGGTTTGAGTATATACATTCCGCAAATTCGGCTGCGGCTTTAAGGACTGAATGCACGGGCAACGCTGTCCGCGCGGGACTTGCGCTGTACGGCATATCTCCCGATCTGTGCAATGCTCCTCTTGCCGAAGTCTCCCGCTTTTACGCCCGCATAACGCATATAAGACTGCTAAAAGACGGGGATGCCTTGGGGTACTGCAACGGCTATGTCGCGAGCGGGGTGAAGCGTATCGCCGTTATCGGCGCGGGATATGCTGACGGCTTACCGTATGCTTTAAAAAAATACGGCGCTGTATTGATTAACGGTACTATATGTAATATAGTCGGCAACGTATGCATGGACTGTGCTTTTGTAGACGTTACTTACGCGAGAGTGCAGGAAGGAGACTATGCTCTCGTGTTCGGCGGACAAGGAGAAATGAGTTACAGGGCGCAGGCGAGAAAATGCGATACTATTCCGTACGAACTGGTCACGGGGATATCCCGCAGGGTCAGAAGGGTATATCTTACGTGATAATATCTTGTTTTAAGCGCGGTATTATGATATAATATATTAATACAATGCCGCGCGAAAGTCGCGTCGGCGGGGGAGAAGACCGTGCCAGACATATCCGTAATGATAAAGCCCGCTTCGAGCTTATGCAATTTAAGGTGCGCATACTGTTTTTATCACGACGTCGCCGCCAAAAGGCAGGCGTACGGTTTCGGCGTTATGGACGGGCGCACTGCGCGCATACTCATCGGGAAAGCTTTCGATTACGCTGACGGAGGCAACGTATATTTCGTGTTTCAGGGCGGTGAGCCGTGCCTGGCGGGTCTCGGATATTTTAAAGAATTCGTCGCGGCGGCAGAAGAACTGAATACGCGAGGTTCTGCCGTTTATTATTCGTTGCAGACCAACGGCACGCTTATAGATGAAGAGTGGTGCGCTTTCCTCAAAGAGAAAAATTTTCTCGTCGGGCTTAGTCTGGACGGCAACGCGGAAGGAAACCGCTACCGCGTGGATGCGGACGGCAACGAAAGTTTTCATAAGGCGGTGCGCGCCGCCGATCTTTTGACTGAAAGCGAAGTCCCTTTCAATATTCTCACCGTGGTAACGGGCTATACCGCCGATCACATAGAAGAACAGTACGATTTCCTCGTGTCGAAAGGGTACAGATATCTTCAGTTCATTCCTTGTTTAAGACCTTTTAACGACAGATCAGACGATCCGCTCTATATGACTACTCAGCAGTATTCCCGTTTTCTCGTCACGGCGTTCAACCGATACGTGAGGGATTTTATAAGAGGGAATTACGTCAGCGTGCGCGGTTTCGACAACTGGGTAAGAATGGCGGGAGGAGAGCTCCCCGAGCAATGCGGATTTTCCGGAAGATGCTCTCGTCAGTTCGTTGTAGAAGCAAACGGCAACGTCTATCCCTGCGACTTTTACTGCCTGGACGAATACCGCCTGGGAAATATCAATCTTATGAGTTTTGAGGATATGGCGCAAAGTCGGCGCGCAGAAGAATTTCTGAAAGAAAGTCTGTATATCCCTGAAAAGTGCAAGCATTGCAATTATTACGGACTTTGCCGCGCGGGCGGTTGTAAAAGGCAGAGAGAAAGCGACGACTATTGCGGATCTTACAGAGATTTCTTTTCGGCTTGTCTCCCTCTTTTCAGAGTGTTCACAAAACGATAAGTTTTAACGATCGCATAAGAGCCGCTTTAACTGATTTTCTTGTTTATAACTCTATGTAAAATTCGATTCGTTTCGAGTTGTTTTTTGAGAAATTTCCATATTTTTCATCGTTAAAAACATGCACTTTTGGTTGAATTTATTGACTTTTAAGTTTTTTTAATCTATATTTAAGGTGTATGACTGCAAA
Organism: Candidatus Ornithoclostridium faecavium; assembly: GCA_018714045.1. Taxonomy (GTDB): domain Bacteria; phylum Bacillota; class Clostridia; order Christensenellales; family UBA3700; genus Ornithoclostridium; species Ornithoclostridium faecavium. Next base: position 1,649 of record DVNX01000111.1, on the reverse strand, counting down.
TCATAAAAATAAATTCAAGGGGACGAACTTATGAGAAGTGCGAAATTTTCAAAGATCGTTATTTTCACTGTTTGCATATTGCTTGTCTTTGCGGTGGCTGCGGCGTTGTTGTTTGACGGCGCGTCTTTGCCTGCAAGCGGCAACGTTATCGCTGACAGCGGAGAAGGAGCGGACTGGAATTTAGGAGAATATCCCGCTGTCAATTACGGATATCAACACGGTACGAACATAGACAGGTCTACGTCGGGAGCGTCGGCTGTTTCAAACGAAACCGCATTGAGGAACGCTCTCAACGGCAGCGGTTCGTATTATCTTACGCAAGACATTACGCTGTCGGCAAGCAACAGTTTTGATATGTCCAATACATTTAGCGGAACGCTTTACGGCAACGGGCACACTGTTACAGTTACGGGGAACAAGTCGAATTCTACTGATTTACAAACAGGAATAGCTAATGCGACAAATATAGGCGGTCTCGTGTCAAAACTGTCTGGAAAGATTTACGATCTTAATGTTGTTCTTAAAAGCGGAACATCAGCAGCATACAAGTCTGCGTCATCAGAAATAAGATTGGGGCTTATAGCAGGTGTTATTGATGGAGGTACTATAGAAAATTGCACAGTTACTATTTCGAGTGGTAGTAATCTGGTGGCTTTATCAGCTTCTGCAGGTAGTATTTCTACCGGAGCAAATACTGGAGGAGTTGCTGGAAATTGTAATGGCAGTATGACAATAAAAAATGTCACAGTTATAAATAATGGCACCATTGCAGGTGCCGTACAGGACAGTGGTAGTGCGACTGCGACCAATTATAGATATGGTAGTGGAAATGCGGCAATGTTTGTAGGTTTTATATGGAATGATCAGACTTCTTATACGCAAACAATGAACAATATTATAGCTAAGGGTGGAGGTACTATCAACGGCTATGTTTCGAGTATTTTGGGTACCACTTATACGACTACGTTGGCTTTAACCGTCAACAACTATTATAATCAATACACAGGGGGGTTCAATTATGGTAGTACCGGAGGTTGGTCTTCGGTATCGTTAGTGTCGTATACGTTGTTTAAATGGTCAGGCAGTAGCGACAGCTCAAAAGTAGTAAATTATTATCATAGTTCCGGAACAAACCAAAGTATGATGTCGAGCGGTTATTTTGCCGTTCCCGACAACAGCATTACGGTTTCTGCAACGGATTATACGGTATATTTCGATCCCAGGCAGGAAGATCTCAGCAATTCTCTCGCGGTAGTCAAGACCGGAGTAACCGGCGGTCAAAACTATACGGCTTCTATCACGACAAACAGCGGCACGACGTACAGCGACAGATACTCTTTCAGCGACGACGGCGGAACGGTTATATTCAGACGTCTGCCCATGGCGATAAGCAACTGGGGCGGCAACAACGGCACTTTTGCCTGCACGATAAATATCACGCAGAATGCGGTGGAAGTTACTCCGCTGCCTGCCGTCAACAAATGGGAGAGCAGTTATACGACAACGACTTCTTCTTCGGGCACGGCGGTAGACAACGGCTCAAAACTCACTACGGCGATTAAAAATAACCAAAATATTTATCTTACGAGAGACATAACCGATTTCAGCGGTTTCAGTCATACGGGAACATACAGCGGCACTCTTGACGG
>DVNX01000110.1 GCA_018714045.1 Candidatus Ornithoclostridium faecavium | reverse complement strand
TATATCGTATGGGCAAAAGAAGGAGAATGGCCTACATATAACCAAATGGCGGAGATGCTTAACGTTGTAGCGTCCCACCATCCGTATTCTTCGCGAGAAGATTCGGTCGTGCTGGAAAACAAGACGTTCTTTATCTGTGATGAAAACGGAGAGTCGGACGACGTACTGGGACCGTTGGTAACGGTAAGTTGGAGAGAAGGCTTGTTTGACGACGAACTTCTGAAAAATACGCCCGACTGCGTTTTGTTGCCGTCTTATATTGCGGAAGAATACGGGCTTAAAATCGGAGACGAGATAGTTGCTTACGGTACGAGGCTTACCGTAATAGGAACTGATGCTCAAGAAGTAATTTTACCGCTTACTGCGCGCTTGAATGACGCCAGACTTGCAGAAACAGATAATATAACTTTGTTGACTTTTATTCCGGACAAGGCATTGACGGAAGAAGAAAAGGCAGTGTTCAGCTCTGCAAGGCTGACAGAGAGCCGAGGCGAATATTTTATGTTTATATTCTTTTTGCTGTCGATAGCTCTCGGTGCACTCATTACACTTATCAATTGTGAATATATTGCGCGTCGTTCGGCTTACAAGTATTCGGTTGCAAAGATGCTTGGTGCGTCTAACAGCGATATTGCCGCGGCTGTGTTTACGGAACAATTACTGTTTTCTGTTCCGGGAATTTTGATAGGTTGTCTGTTATGTACGGGGATTTGTTCTGCTTTGGGATTTTTCGGAAAGCAGGCGTTTATGCTTGGCGCGCTTGACGTGTTGCTTATCTCTGTTACCAACCTTGTAGTGGTGCTTATATTCGGGTTATATTCAGTTATAAAAAGGGCTGTATCTCAGCCCTGCGACAGGAGGTGAAAAGATGAGACGCGGTATAGTAGCGTATCTCGGCAGTAAGCTCAAACGGCATGCGCTTATCAACTTTCTGTTGTTTTTGGAAATTACCGTAGCGCTCGTTTTCGGCGCGACAGGGTTTGAAATGTTGGCTACGGCGCAAGGCGAGGTTGAACAATATCCGTCCGAATACGAAAGGTTGTCCGCCGTATCCGGAATATACGGAGAAGCTGAAAAAAACGCGTCGATACTGGAAATATGCGAAGGAAAAAATTATTCTTTTATATATCCTTTTACGATAAAAAACGTGCTTTTCGAAACTGCCTGGGAAGGGCAGATAGTGCAGGCTTCCGTGGCGGAACTGATGTCTTACAGGCTAAAAGAAGGGCAATGGTTCGATACGTCGGAGACTTTGAAGGACGGAGTGAGACAGGCGGTGGCAGACGACGTTTTCTGCGACGCTTGGGGATGTTCTCTCGGAGACGTGATAACGATAGAATACGCCATAGACGGAAAATACTTTCCGCTTGAAGTAAAGATAGTCGGAATCAACGATTATTCGGGCACGGGTATCGGTATAGGATATGACGGCACATTATTTAAAAGCAACGTGAGTGCCGACGACGGCATGATAACCGTACTTGCCGACGACGGCGATTTAAGTTTTTACGACGGAGGTTCTTTTACTGCGTTCAAACTCGATATGCCGGGGGAGGATAAGCAGGCTTTTATGCAGGCAGGTATCCGCATTACGGAAAGCGTAGCGGATGATTATGACGAATACTATGCAGAACAAATAAATACGCGCAATATTATGCTTATGTTGTGCGTTTCGGTAATGCTTTTAGCCGCATCGACTTCGCTGACGGCTTCTGCGATAACGTTCGGCAGACAAAAACGAGAAAACGCGATCGCGTTTGCATGCGGTCTTTCGCGAAGAAACGCGACGGTCTGCGAGGCAGTCAAATGCGGATTGGTACTGGTTTTTGCGCTTATTGTGGGGGGAGCTATTACCGCATTGATAGCGTATACGGGTATGATGTCTGGTGTAAACGGAATGAGCGGCTTTGCTGTCGCAGCGGTCATTGTTTCAGTATTATATGTCGGGATCAATGCTCCGTTTCTTGCGGCTTTGGGAAAGACGGAACCGATCGAAGGGATCAAGGAGAAGACGATATGAGCTACATTCAAATGAGAGAAGTTACTAAAATCTACAACAACGGCAGACCTAACGAGGTCAAGGCTCTCAGGGGTGTGAACCTCGATATTGAAAAAGGCGAATCGGTTGCAGTGATGGGAGTGTCCGGCAGCGGTAAATCCACGCTGTTGCATATCATGGGTACGCTTGACGCTCCGACGGGAGGCAGTTATTTAATGGACGGCATCGACGTGTTTGCGATGTCTCCTGCAGAAAAGGCAAAATTCCGTAACGCAAAAATAGGTTTTGCTTTGCAGGACTTCGGTCTGCTGGATACTGAAACGGCAGAATACAATATCCGCTTGCCGCTTTATTTTACAGAAAGCAAAATCAAAGACGTAAAGCGCAAGGTCGCGGAGATAGCGGAAAGACTTGGCATAGGAAACTTGCTCAAACGCAAGATAACACAACTTTCGGGCGGGCAGAAACAGAGAGTCGCTATCGCGCGCGCTCTGATATGCGATCCCGAACTTATCCTTGCAGACGAACCGACCAGCGCTCTCGACCGTAAAACCGCGGAGGAGATTGTCGGGGTTTTGCTCGGTTTGCAGAAGGACGGGAAAACAGTGATAATGGTCACGCATGACGGTGCTCTTGCTTCTGAATTCGGCAGAATATTAAAAATTTCCGACGGAATTGTGAATCAATAACTAGTGAAAAACAAATTGAGATCCATTAGAGAAGAGATTATGAAAAAAAGAGTGTTTTCAGATAATATTTGGGGAGAAATATATACTTCGACGTTAGAACAATATTTTATTGGAACAAAAATATTTAATAGATTACATAATGTTCATCAAACATCTATGTTATATTTTGTTTATCCTACAATGACGATTAGTAGGTTTGAACATAGCCTTGGAACAATGCATATTGCAGGAAAGATGTTTGAGTGTGGTATAGCTAATACATCTAAGCCGATAGTTACAGAATTTTTAGGAAAATTTAGAAAAATTTTTGAAAATTGGATAAAGGAACGTAAAGAATACGGAGGATTATGCAAAGGCAAC
>DVNX01000109.1 GCA_018714045.1 Candidatus Ornithoclostridium faecavium | reverse complement strand
CCGCTCCCGCCGCGGGGAACTGGTATACGACCTTGCTCCCTTCTCCCGCGACCTCGTACGTAAGCCCCGCTTTTCTCATTTCCGCACACGCCGCGGTAGCCGAAAGTCCGTCGATATCGGGCATCGTGACGGCTGTCGGTATATCTTCGGGATCGAGAGTCGGCTCTATGCCGTAATACGCGAAAGTGCTCCTGAATATCTGTCCGACGAGAGGCGCCGCGACGATACTGCCGTAATAAGCGTATCCCTCAGGCTCATCCACTTTCATAAGACAAAGTATCCTCTCTCCGTTTATCTCGGTAAAGCCGATGAATGACGATACGTAGGCGCCGCGGTCTATCGCGCCGTCCTTGTATTTCTGAGCAGTGCCCGTCTTACCGCCTATGCGGTAACCCTCAACGTACGCGTTTTTACCGCCGCCCTCTTCGACTACGCCGTAAAGGTATTCTCTCATCTGAGCGGAAGTTTCTTCAGAAACCGTCGTGCCTTTTATCGTCGGCGTATTGCGATAAGCGAGCTTTCCGTCCGAACTGTAAACGCTGTCCAGCACGTACGGCGTCACGAGTTTTCCGCCGTTGATGACAGAAGCGACTGCGGCGGCAAGTCCTATCGGTGCGACCGCGATCGCCTGACCGAAGCCTATTCTCGCGATATCGACAGTCTTAACGCTCTCTTCGGCAAGCATGATGCTGCCGCCTTCGCCCGAAATGTCTATCCCCGTTTTTTGCGTAAGCCCGAATTTTTCGAAATAGTCGTACATTGTCGCTGTTCCCGCGCTCAGCGCGATATCCATAAACACGCAGTTGCACGAATTCATTATGCCGTGCGCGAAGTCCTGAGAGCCGTGACCTATGCTCCGCCAGCATTTTATCCGCTGACCGTCCACGACTTTATATCCGGGACAATAGTAGCTGTCCTTGATTACGCCCGTTTCGATGCCGATCGCTGAAGTAAGTATCTTGAAAGTAGAACCAGGCTCGTAAACGTCGGTCACGAGAAGGTTTTTAGATCCTGCGAGAAGATAAGAAAGATCGTTCCTCGGGATATCGTTGAGATCGAAAGTCGGCGCGCTCGCCATCGCGAGTATCTCTCCTGTATCCGCGTTCATCATAAGACAGGACGCAGACTTAGGAGAATACGTCATCACCGCGTCGTTTACCGCCTTTTCAGCAAAACTCTGCAATTTGAAATCTATCGTAAGCTTAGCAGTCATACCTTTTATCGGCGCGAGGTAAGTCGTAACGTTGTCGTCCAGTTCTCTGCCGATAAGGTCTGTCTGAGTATAAGACGCGCCGTCCGTACCTTTCAGGTATGTATTGTAATACTGCTCGATACCGCTCTGTCCGTCGCCGTCAGAGTTTGTAAAACCTAAAAGTTGCGTGGCAAAATTGCCGTAATTATAATATCTTGTCGCGTCCTCTGTGAAATAAACGCCGTCAAAACCGTACGCAGAAACCGTAAGCATTTCGTTTTTGGTAAGTCCCGTCGCGACCCTGACTTCGGAAACACCAGTCTTTATCACTTTTTTGTAAACGGTATCGAAATCCGCGTCCGTCGCGGAAGCTATCGCTTTCGCTACCTTATCGTGTTCGGAAAGATCGTTGGGGCGCACGTATACGGTATAAGAACTCTGCGAAGAAGCCAGTACCACGCCGTTGCGGTCGGTGATATCCCCTCTTTCCGCCTTATACGGCAGATCGCGCGTCCACTGATCGAGTGCCAGAGTCTGCAACCCCGTACCGTCGATTATCTGTATATAAAAAAGCCTGCATACGAGCAATAAAAAAAGAAAGACTACCAGGGCGAGCACCGCAGGTAGCTTTCTTTTTAGTGTGATATGGGAAATTTTGTGCATCGAATACCCCTCCGCTTTTTTGTCGTCCTGAGTATCCGACGGGTTTGATTAGTGTCCGTTTTGTCTTATTTCGAGATGTTTGCCACCCAATCGCAGAAGCTGTCGAACCAGTTGGTGTTCTTCTCGTATCCGTAATTCTCGAGGTATCTTACCTCGTCCATCTCAACGACGGTGCCGTCAGCGGTGACCGCCATGTTGAGAGCTTCTTCGTTGTATGCCGCTTCCGGAGCGGTCTGAGCTTCTACGCTTCCGCCGCCGAAAGCGACAACGTTAGCGATTATAAGTGAAGCGATGACTGCGACGAGTACGAAATAGACCGCGATAAGCATTTTGGATTTTGCGTTGAGAGAGCGCTTGCCGGTCTTTTTCGTCTGATATTCGACGTGTTCGAACGTCGCCGTCTGAGGTGCGGAATAGCCTGCGTTGAAATCGTAAGAGTTCGCGTTGTAGTCGCCGAAGCTCTCTCTGCGGTAATCTCTGAACGTCTCGTTCTGAGGCGCGCCGAAATCGTCGTATCCGCCGAAAGCGTCCTGACGGTACTCTTCACGCTGATAATTCCTCTGCTCAGTCTCGTAGTAATCGTCATAGTAACGCGGAGCGTCGTCGTAATTTCTCTCCTCGTACGATCTTTCGTACGCGTCGTAGCGCGGCTGCTCCTCGTAATATCCGTAACTGCCGCGGTTCTCGCGATAGCCCGCGCCGAACCTGTTGTCAACAGGTCTTTCGGTTACTTCCGATCTGAATTCCCTTTCTTTTAACATACTATTCACCCCAAAAACTATTTATTCTACACTCTTTCCGCAACTCTCAGCTTCGCGCTCTGAGCACGCGGGTTGACGGCTAACTCCTCTTCGCTTGCCGTCAGCGGTTTTTTCGTTATTATTTTTACCGTCTGCTCTTTGTTGCAGGTACATACCGGCTGCTTCGGCGGACATATGCATTTCGCTTCGAGATACTGAAATTCTCTCTTAACTATCCTGTCCTCCAGAGAGTGGAACGTTATCACGCATATCCTTCCGCCCTTATTCAATCTTTCCGCAAGCTTTCCGATTATCTCGTCCAGCTCCCTGAGTTCTCCGTTGACCTCTATCCTTATCGCCTGAAAGGTACGTTTGCAGGGATTGCCTCCCTTGAACCTTTCTTTCGGCGGATACGACTTTTCAACGATCTCTGCCAGCTGACCCGTCGTTCTTATCGACTGCTGCTGACGGTAACGGATTATGTTTGCCGCTATCTTCCTCGCGTATCTCTCCTCGCCGTATCTGAAAAGGATGTCCGCTATGTCGAGTTCGTTGTACTCGTTTACCACGTTGAACGCCGTAAGGAACTGCGTCTTATCCATTCTCATATCGAGCGGCGCGTCGAAGCGGTAGGAAAAACCTCTTTCCGCAGCGTCCAGCTGGTAGGAAGAAACTCCCAGATCCATCAGCACGCCGTCTATTCTGTCAATGTTCAGATCGTCAAGTACTTCGTCGGCTCTTTTGAAATCGCTGTGTACGAACGTAACTTTGTCGCCGTACTCCGAAAGTCTCGACTTTGCGAACGCGAGCGCTTCTTCGTCCTTGTCTATCGCGATAAGCCTGCCCGTCGTAAGCTTTTTCAAAATCAATTCACTGTGTCCTCCCCCGCCGAGCGTACAGTCGAGATAAATTCCGTTCTCCTTTATGTTGAGACCTTCCGTTACCTCTCCCGGCATTACGGGAACGTGTGCAAACTGCGTCATATCGAAAGAATGTCTTCCAGGCTTGCGACTGCCTGACGGAACTCTTCGGGATTGCTGACGATATTATGCAGTTCGTCCCACTTGTCCGCGTCCCATAGTTCGAGCGAATTTCCCATACCGGCAAATACGACGTTCTTGTTGATACCCGCGAACTTTTTGAGCATAGGAGGAAGCGTGAATCTGTCCTGTCCGTCCTCTTTGAGTTCGCTTACACTGCTGAGGATAAGCCTTGCCGCCGTAGATCTCTCTGTCACCGCGATCGAAACGACCTTGGAAAGTTTTGAGATGATCTCGTTAGCCTTTTCCTGGGAGATTATGTTCAGACAGCCGTTGCTGTTGATCATAGCGTAAATGACGCTGCCCTCTCCGCCGAGAGCGGATCTGTACTTGGACGGTATTCTCAGTCTTCCCTTGGGGTCGACTGTCAAAGATACCATTCCCGACATCATCATCGCGCTATACCTCCCTTTTTATTTTCGTACTTATATTCTATCGTGTATAAAAAACAATGTCAAGATTATATCCACAAATTTCCACTTTGAAATGTAAACACTTGTTCGTATTGCTTAAAATTTGCAAAACTACTGTTTTTTACTTTATTCAACACAACATTAATATTCATATTTTACCGTTATTTACTATGATTTAATGTTTTTTACTAAAAAATTCATTTTGTGGATATTTCTCCCACAAATTCAATGTCCCAACAGCATTTTTATATCAAAAACGTGAAAATTTCACCACTGTTTTTATAAACGCCGTCCAATGCGTATTTCGACTGCCGAAAAAGCGGTTTTTTACAAAAATATTCGTTTTCAAAATGAAATTTAAACAATTTTAAATATTCTTTCAAACTGTCGCGTTTACCCTTAAAAAAGCTCTGTATTTCCCATCCCAATTTTCCCCAAGCGGTGGAAACGTTCCCCATTCGACAACAAAAAACACACCGTTATCGAGCTTAGAAAACAGCAAAAAATTTATATTGATTAATTTATTCCGACATCGTGATCCGTATCTCGGCATAACTTTAAATCAAACGATTTTTTATCCGTCCGATAAAATTTCAGATGCCAAGATCTTTATCCTGCATCAATCAAGCAGACAGCTCCCCTGTTTTTCCGTTTATTTAAATCTCTTTTTCAGGTTATCTGTCACACTCTGCCCCGTGTCTATAAGACGACAGAAGTTCGTTTATATTTACTCCCAAAACATTCACGCACGCTAAAAATCCGCGGCAAAGCAAAAGCGATCTCCTTAAAATCGAGTTTAAAACTTCTTAAAAAATCATCGTCAGCAGAGACTGCGTCATTAGCAAAATTTTAACAAACAAAGAGGCTGAAAAACGCGATCGCTATATATACGCGCGTGGCGCGCTTACCCGCGCATTATATCCTTATAAATATTCATATGAATTCTGATCGGTTGCCGCAATAAAAAAGCGGAGCCTGCGCCCCGCATAATAACACCGCATCAAAAGACTATATTATATCTTATCAAACCGCATACGGTAAGATACGGTTTAATCCGACAATTCAGGTATTTCAACCAATTTATATCCTACCAGATCGCAGGACGTAAGATAATAATTCAGCCCTTTTTTATTGACTACCTTGCGCACTCGGGCGTCTTTGCCGTGCAGATGACCGTAAACAACAGCGCTTACGTCGTATTCAGCTATTATATCCGTATATTCAGAATCGGCAAAAGAAACGTCGAACGGCGGATAATGCACCATTACGGCTATCTTATCCCCGTCTCTTTTTTGCTTTGATGCGTCTTCGAGAGCGAGCCTGAGTCTTATAGCCTCCCTTTTAAGCATCGACTTGTCATGTTCACCGTCCGCGCCGAGGCTCCACAGTCTGCTTCCGCAAACCAGAAGTCTTCCAATCCTCACCGCGTTGTTCTGCACCGCATAAGTGCCGTAAGGTAAAGCGTCCAGTAATTTTTGATAAGACTGCCACCAATAATCGTGATTGCCGCGAAGAATGACTTTTTTGCCCGGAAGAGCGGATATTTCGTCTATATCGGGGAGAGCCTGTTCAAGGCGCATAGCCCACGATACGTCGCCTGCGATCAGTACGACATCCTCTTCCCCTACCTTGCTTTTCCAATCTTCGCGTATGTTATCCCAATAGCCGTTCCAACCATCGCCGAATATATCCATCGGCTTATCGCAGCAACTACCGAGATGCAGATCGCTCACGGCAAATACTTTCATACCGATATTATATCAAGAAAAACGCCCGATAATCAAGCTATATCTTCCCTAATAACTAAAAACCGCGAAACAAAACGCCGTAAATCTTAATTTGTTGTAAATCAAGCAAAAATCATGTGAATTTAAAGAAACCGAGCGATTTTGAACGACTCAGAATTGTTAATCAGCGCAAAAACCGACAAAAAACAGACTTTTCTTAAAAATACAGAAAACCGCAAGCGACCACAAAATATGATAAAAATACAGTCAGGACAGACCGCTCATCTCGTCAAGCAAAGTCCATAAAAACAAAGACGCGCGTTTGAAGCGGTCATGCCGCCTCAGACGCACGCGGATTTGTCAGCCCTTGAGACGCGAATTGCATCTGCAATCCTCGCCGAAGTCCTGCGGATACAGCGGAAGATCGAAAACGCCTTCGCAGACCTGTTCGGAAAATTCTCTGCACGGCGGGATATAACAATATCCGTAGCTGGGCACGAGAATATCGACAGGCATTGTGATCTTGAGTATCACGGTAGCGCAACCCGTGACCGTAAACTGATTGTCGGCGGTATAAGTTCCCTTAACCGATGAGAAACCTACGGTCGCCTGAACGGAATACGGTATAACGCTGGGCGCAGACACGTGAAGGATCACGTCTTTCGGAACCGTGACCGTTGCGGTACCCGTACCCGTCTTGCCGTTAGCGTCGGTAAACGTTACGACGACAGGTATCTGAACGTTGCAGGTTACGCGGGCATAACAGCTGTCTTCGGGAATTTCCGTCACTGTCAGATCGGTTATCTGCGCGTTAGTGCTGGTAGATTTCGCACTTACGAATTTGTAGGGCGCAGTAAGGTCGGTCGGCGTTACGTCTGTCAGTGTGAGCACGAGATCTGGCATCGTCGTCTGACTTATGCACGCGTCGAACACCTTCTCTGCCTGAAGACAAGTCTTTTCGCAAATGCCCGAAAGAGCGTTGCCCCTTATCGGTCCAGGGATCCTTTCCGACTTGCAATTATTTGAAAATGACATTATGTACTCCTCCTTTTATGTGACTGTAAAACGGGCTCGCCCTTTATACAATCGCTATAAAAATATATGCTGAGAAGCGAAATAATGTCACTTAATGCAGTTGCTCAACCAAAATAATATTCTAAATTAAGGCAAAAAATAGTTATATTCAGCCGTCATTCGTCTGTTTCATCATCTTCAGATATAAAAGTCAGAAGATTTTCGATTTTTTCGAGAATTGCCTCTTTACCCTCTTTTTTGAGCGCCGACACAGTAAGGATATCGCTTGTACCCATGCTCAACGCGTTTGCGATAACGCTCTTTTGCTTAGCTATCTGCGCCTTTGAAAGTTTATCGCTCTTTGTCGCAACGACGATAAACGGCACGCCGTAATGATGAAGATAGGCTATCATCTGTTTATCGAGTGCGGTGGGCTCATGACGGACGTCGACCAGGACGACTACGCCTTTGAGGTTTTCGCTTTGTGTAAGATACGAGCCTATCATCTTATCCCACTTTTTCTTTTCGTCCTCCCCTACCTTGGCAAATCCGTAACCGGGAAGATCGACCAGCATAAACTCGCCGTTGTTCATAGAAAAATAATTTATCAGCTTCGTCTTGCCGGGAGTCGCCGACGTTTTTGCTAAGCCGTTGTAATTTGCCAAGTAATTTATAAACGAGCTTTTACCGACGTTAGACTTGCCCGCAACGGCGATCTCGCTTACGCCGAAGCCGTCGCCTTTTTTGAAAGACGCGTAAGACGTCATAAATTTAGCGTTCTTTATTATCATTTTTCCTCCTCCCCGTGTGACGGGTGCATTAACAGCTATCGCGTGTTGCTTCTTGCTTCTTACTGCCATAATTTTATTAA
>DVNX01000012.1 GCA_018714045.1 Candidatus Ornithoclostridium faecavium | reverse complement strand
CAATATTTTGAGTAAAAAATATTAAAAAAACAGTTAAAAGTCTTTATTTTAGAATATATTTGACTATAAAATTGCCTGCGCGGGTATGCCTGAGGCGCTCAAGCTCGTTTTTGGCACGGTTTATGCGAGGGGATAGCAATTTTTGAATACATATATAGCAAATTACTGCAAAAGCCGTTGCAGTAAGAATAAAAAACAGCCTGAAAACGCCGTTGTTTAACAAAATTATGACCAGCCAGAGAAGAGCTCCTCCGCAAGTCGTTACAGCAAATTCGGCTGAAAACCTTAAAAAAGGTCTGCCGCCCAGGCATTTGTCGACAAAACCGATAACCGCAAGAAAGCTTCCGACGGCTATTCCTATTCCAGAAAGAGATATAAGTATCAAGAACTGCAAACGGGGATCTGTCACGTTATTTAAAGATTTTTGCAAAGAAACCTTTCGGGGTCAGTTGTTTGCTGCCGGAAACGGCATATATTCTGCCTGAAAGTACAGCCGTGTTTTTTTCTACGTCGATAAGCTTCGGCTTCAACCCTTCCCCCTGTACGGTCAGGACTTCTTCTCCTGCGCGGGCAATGAATGTTTTGTCCGACGACGAGATTATCTCCGTTATCCCGTTAAGCGTAATACCCTTGCCGAAGTCTATTTCAGCGCTTGCATATGTCTTTTTAGCGGTTTCAGCGTTTTGCATAATTACCTCCTGTGTCAGATTATATGTTCTGCCGCAAGCTGTTATAACTTATCGACGAAAAGTTATGAGGATAAGACAAGCAGGATTCCTTGTCATGAAGCTGAATATATAAGGGATCAAAAAGCAATATTCAATGTTCTCGCACGGGCAGCGCGTACGTACCGTTATAGAGTAAAAATCGAATGAAATACTTTGTGAAATTGTCTTAAAGACCGAACTGTCGTTGAGGGAAAAACAAAACCGCCTTTGCCGTATATGCAAAACATACGATCCAAGAATGGCGTTTTCAAACGGAAACAGAAAATCCCGTAAGGTTTTATATTTCGGAGTCGGGCAGAATTAAGTGTTTAAAATGCGTGCGCTTGCAAAAACTTGTTTTACAATGAGTTTAAAATTTATTCTTGTCGCCAAGGGCTACCGTTCTGAAAGCGTCGAAAACTACAGATTCGTCATCCTTGCAGTCGTTCATTACCCAATGAAGGGTTATGTTGGCTATCGCTCCCGCAAAGCCTGCCGATTTGTATTCGTTGTCGTCGTCCATTTCCGATTTCAGAAGATTGAGAAGAGAGGCGTCTACGTAATTGAAATAGATATATTCAAGATGCGCTTTGCAAATGAGTTTCAATCTTTGTTTATGTTCTTTTATATAACGGACGACCCTTTTTATTATGTCCTCGTAATCTTCAGGCGAGCGCGGGCGGTATACCTGTTCAGATGAAAATTCCGCAGAGGTACGGATGAGGAAATACTTTATTACGTCCTCTTTGCAAGAGAAGTATCTGTAAAACGTCGCTCTGCCGACCCCCGCTTTTTTAGCGACGTCGGAGACGGTTATCTCATTGAAAGGGCGGCTCTCCATAAGCTTGAAAAGAGCTTCTGTCACATAGTGCTTCGAGTAGTCTTCGCGAGATAATTCCACGATACAAAAACCTCCGTTTGTCTCAAAATCTGCGACACTTTGTCGGGTCGTGTCTTAAACGGTTTTCAGACGCTTGAAATTGTCGTTTACGTATATTACGATACACTTGTCTCACGGAAATGTCAAGACTGACTTACCGTAAAAATCTAAGGAGGACAAGAACAATGCAGGACAAAAATTTTATTGTTTACGAGTACAAAACAGAGACAATGAAGGCAAAGGACCGCGCCAGAGCGGTAGACGAAGCGGAGGCGTTCGGTTGGGAAGCTACTGAGACGGGTAAAGCAATAGGAGACTGTTGCAGCGTCACGTTCAGGAGAGATCGCAGGATCGAACACAGAGCGGAGCTGGTTAGGCTGGAGAGACGCGCGAAAGAGGCGAGAGAGCAAGTAACCGCTCTCGAACAGAGCAAGACCCGCGCGGCGGGGATATTCGGATTGATCTTCGGCATTTGCGCGGTTCTTATCGCGGGCGGAGGAATGAGCCTCATTATGGCGTCAGAGCCGAGTTTAGTCAGAATGATCGTCGGGATCGTACTCGGCGTTATCGGTATAGCGATGTGCTGTCTGACTTATCCGATATACGGAAAGATCGTTCTGAAAAAGACGAGAGAAGTCGCTCCCGCCATAGACTCGGGAGAAGAAGCGATAGCAAATCTTCTGGAACAAGGCAACGATCTTCTGATGAATAAAGAGATCTGACGCGGGCGCGCCGACCTCTTTACGTTTAGAGCGAAAACGGTGAAGCAGGAAGGAAAAAGACAATGCGGAAAGCCGGGAAAACCAAAGCAGCGGGAGGAGAAAACTGTGAACAAAGAAACGAAAGGCTATTTATCGGTTGTAATCAGCGCGGTATCGACTGTTGCGAAACTGGTCGCAGGCGCAGTCTCTCTTTCAGTCTTTACGGTGCTTTCCGCATTTTATTCCTGCGGCTTTCTGATAGCCAAGGCTTTATGCCTGAAAGGAAGAAAGGAAAGCGGAGCGAAAAGAAGGGTTTCGCTGTATCTGTCGGTGGCGGGGGTCACGGGAGCTTCGGCGATATTTTATACGGTAGGGGCGGTAAGACAACTTGTCGATCCTGTGGGGTTCGGTTACGGTATGATAGCTGCGATAACGATCGCGGCGGTATCCTTTTACGACCTCGGGGCTGCGATCGCGGGGCTTATAGGTGCGGCTAAGGCGAAAGACGGATTCGGGGTGGAACTGAAGAGGATAAACCTGTCCGGAGCGCTTGCCGCTCTTGCTCTTACTCAGACGGCTTTGTTGTCGGTCAGCGGCGGGCAGGCGCTGTCCTCTTCGGGCATTACGGGCGTCGTTGCGGGAGCGGTGACCGCAATAGGATCTCTGCTTTCGGCGCTCAAGGGATTCAGACTCCGCGCTGCGGTGAAAAAGGCGGAAGAAACGAATGCCGAAAGAGTTCTTTCAGATAAAGTCGACTAAAAAAGAAGATGCGGACGGCTTTGATCGATCTTACAATAAAATATGGACAAAACGGTGTAAATCTGCAAGCGTAGACATCGACGGATAAGATTTTGACGGTCGGATGACCGATTTTGAACAAGAGGAAAAGAATGATAAAAGACGTTTATGAAAGAAAGAGCGAGGCGTTGCGGTAAATATTGCTTGAAGAAATAATAAACGCAAGGAAAAGCGTTGAAAAACAAATCGGACGTTTAAGCTTAAAAGAGAAGGAATTTAACTCTCATCTCATATAAAAACAAGTAATTACGGCATTTCGTGCCGTTTTTTTGTAAAAGCCGCGGCTTTTCGCGGTTGTGCAAATTAAATTCCCGAAAAGTCCATAAAAAATCGGATAAAATACATATGCGCGGAGCGCGCGAAAATTTATATTAAAAATTTTTTGAAAAATGATGAAAAAAGTATACGTTTTTTAAAAATTTGTAATATAATGTCGCGGGAAAGAAAGAGATAAGGACAAGATTTTCGCGGGGGCGGAATTGTGAGAATAATCACCGAGGGTATTATTCGATGACTAAGGATCTGACGGTAGGGAGACCGTTCAAGAGTATTTTGTTTTTTACGTTGCCGATATTCGTCGGCAATGTGTTCCAGCAGTTATACAGCATGATCGACGCAATCATCGTCGGTCATACGATTTCGGATGCGGCTCTTGCGGGCGTAGGCGCGACGGGAGCTATTTCCTTTCTCGTTATAGGTTTCGTTCAGGGACTGACCGCAGGTTTTGCGGTAAAGACCAGTCAGCTTTGCGGGGCTGGCGATAAAGAGGGCATAAAAAGAAGCATTGCCAGTTCGGTCGCGCTTTCGGTCGTGCTGTCAGTGGTACTTACGCTTATCAGCGTGTTCACTACCATGCCGCTTTTAAAGCTCATGCAGACGCCTGACGATATCATTCAGTATTCTTACGACTATATCGTCACGATATACTGGGGACTGGCTGCGAGCGTGTTTTACAATCTCGCTTCATCGATACTGCGCGCTCTCGGGGACAGCAAGACCCCTCTCGTATTTCTTATATTGGCGGCGCTTCTCAATGTCGTGTTTGACTTTGCTTTCATACTCGGTTTCGGAACGGGCGTCGAAGGAGCAGGCTGGGCGACGGTGCTTTCACAGGCTTTGTCGGCGATAGGCTGTTTCGTCTATATGTTCGTCAGGTTCCCCGTATGCAGAGTAAGAGCGAAGCATTTCCTGAATAAACCGCTCTTCTATCTGCAACACCTTGCGATAGGCGTGCCGATGGCGCTTCAGTATTCGATAACCGCGATAGGCATGATGGTACAGCAGACCGCGCTGAATAAGCAGGGCACGCAGGTCGTCACCGCGTATACTGCGGCGTCAAAGGTAGATAACCTCGCGCAACAGAGCTTAGCGGCGCTGGGTACGGCGGTAGCTACGTATGCGGGACAGAACTACGGTGCGGGTCAATTTAAGAGGATAAAGGAAGGCGTGACTCAGAGTATGATCATGGGCGCGGTATGCGCGGTCCTGAGTCTCGTTCTGGTCGTGACTATGGCAAAGCCGCTCACTATGTTGTTCGTGGACGATCCTTCGGAAGAGATAATCGCGATGAGCAAAGAGTTTTTGCTCTGGCAGGGCGTATTCTATATAGCGCTTGCGGCGATATTCGTTTACCGT
This sequence comes from Candidatus Ornithoclostridium faecavium, assembly GCA_018714045.1. GTDB lineage: Bacteria > Bacillota > Clostridia > Christensenellales > UBA3700 > Ornithoclostridium > Ornithoclostridium faecavium. Next base: position 28,363 of record DVNX01000012.1, on the reverse strand, counting down.
AACGCGTTGCAGGGTATAGGCAGAAGCGCGCTGACGATGATCGCGGGCGCGACAGAGCTTGCAATGAGATCTCTTGCGTCGATATTCCTTGCGAAGTGGTTCGGATTTACGGGAATATGTTTCTCCAGTCCGTCGGCGTGGGTCGGCGCGGACGTATTCCTGCTTATCGCGTATTTCGTGATAATGCATAAGGTCATCAAGAAAGCGTTGAGGTCGGGCGCGGACAATCCGATAAAACTGATATACGAGAAAAAGGGCGTGCCCAACGACGGCAAAATTACTTCTGTTCCTGAGGCGTCTGAAAGCGCAGAGAGGATTGAAAATGCAGAAACCGTCGAGAAGGTAAATGAAAGCGTTGCGGCGGAGCAATAATAACTTGGAACAAAGCAAACGGGACTGAGAGCTAAAAGAATAAGTATATCGATCAAAGGACGGCACTGACCGTCCTTTTTATGTCGTGTAAGATATATAAGCCGATGTCGGCGGTACGACAGCTTCATTAACCGATGAGAGTGTCTGAACTCCTATCTTAACGCGAATCTTAAACGCGATTTTCCTCTCTGTGCGACGGGAGAGTTATCGGCTTGCGAAAGCTGTAACTTTTCGGATTGACCGAAGCCCGTATCTGCCGCATTTGTTGCTGTGACGGGAGCGTCTGACTGCTTAAGCGCGGTAAAACGGTGAAAGCTTTAAAAATTTATTGCAATCTGTCTTTCAAAGCAGATTTTCTTGGTGATTTTGCCGAAAAATCTGTAAAAACTTTAAAAGGTGATCCGATGTATATTGCAAATTCTTACGGCAAGCAAACCCGGCGGGCAGGGGAGGTTGTCCTTTGTTTAAGCAAGCTTCGCCTGATCGGCAGTCGCGCGGCGGCCGCGAGCGCGGTCGGCTGCCCAAAGAAGAGAAAGCGCGGGATCTGAGCTGTCGAGAGCGTAGTGCCATACCGATACTCCCGCAAGACCTATATCCTGCGCCAGAGAAGTCTTGTCCGTTACAAGCTGCCTGCCGTTGAAATAACACGCTTTGCTTTGTCCGTCGCAATCGACGTAAGTCACGTTGTCGAAAAGTGGGAGAGAGTCGGCGTAGTCGGCATATGAGAGGACAGAGGAGGAACCGTCCAGAGGTTTTGAATAAAGCGGCAGTCCCAGGGATATCCTGCTTAGAGGCACCCCTTGTTTTTTCAGTCTCATAAGCTGAGAGTACGCGCTGTAAAACGTCGAATGGCAACCGCGGGTATCCGGGTCGTCGTACGCCATGAGCGTTACTCGGTCGAAGCACGAAAGAGAGCCCGCGCTCAGCCTCGATCTGTCGACGCACCATGCGCTTACGGCGGCGGTAAACAGTTTATTTTCAGGTAAAAAGGCATCGAAATACGCGCAAAAGTCTGTAAAAAGGGAATAATCGCTCTTTGAAACGGGGTATTCGTAATCGAAAGAGATCCCGTCGAGTCCGAACTCTGAAAGGAGATCGAGAAGAGAGGCGGTTAAAACTTCTTTATTTGAAAATGCGGAAGAATGCCTCTGCTGCACGGTAAGAGAATCGTTGTCGAATTCGCGGTCTCCGAGCACGGTGACGAGTATTCGGGCGCGAGGATAAGAGGCGCGGATATTTGCGACGCCTGAAGCGAGAACGGTTTCTCCCGCTATTTTTTCACCGTCTATATAGTAGGCGGGAAACCGTACGTTTCCGTCTTTGTCGAGATAGGCGGAATATATTATATCGAATACGTCGGAAGGGTTTTTGTTTTTATCGGTAAGAAAAAACGCGGCTTTTGCGGTGATATAAGACGTTACGGAAAACGGAGAGAGGGGAGAGAAAGGTATATAGTACGCTTCGGGTCTGAGAAAAGAGACGTCATTTTCGCAAGTCACGGAAAGAAGCAGTTTATCCGTAGTTACGGCGGAGAAAGAGCAATAGCGGTACGATCCGATAAAGTCGTTGCCGTAAAAAGGGGAAGGAGAAGAAGGAAGACTGAGAGAAAACGAGATCACGCCGTCAGACTTTTCTCTTAGCACGAGACGGTTGAAGGTGGCTGACTTTTTAAAATCTATGAGATATTTGCCGTCTGAGATCTCTGTTATCGTCGCTTTACTCGCGAGATCTTCGTAGTTTTCGCTTATTTCAGGGAAAGTGGGGTCGAAAGAGGAACACGAGCATAAAGACAGAGAAAAAAAGACGAAAAAGGCAGCGGTCAGAGCAATAAAGTATCTTTTCATACATATATAATGCGTATAAACGCAAAAAGAATGCGCGACGGGCATGATATAAAATAAAGTCAAAAAGAAAAGAGTGCCTCAACGATGAGAAAAAGCAAAAAAAGGCGAATAACTCAATACATATTGCGAAAAATGCGGCTAACGAGAAACTTTTCCTCATTAAAAAGTTCTGGAAAAAATCGGAAAAGCAAAAAAAAAGTTTGCAAACAGCCGAAAATATAGTATAATAAGTTTAATCTACCGCGCGTAAGCGCGTAAAGAAAGGAGAGTTTTTCGGCAGAAGTCGAAGATTATGGATACAAAAAGGTTTGTTAAAAATGTCAAAGACAGGGTGCTGACCCCTATAAGACTCGTGATGCTGAGCTTTTTCGTCATCATAGTAGTCGGAACGGGGCTTCTTTTGTTGCCTTTTGCGACTAAACAGCAGGGGTCCTTGTCTTTTATAGACGCGTTATTCACCGCGACCAGCGCGACTTGCGTCACCGGACTTGTGGTCGTCAGTCTCCACGACGAATTTACCGTATTCGGGCAGGTGGTCGTGCTTCTTCTCGTACAGCTGGGCGGTCTGGGCTTCATGACGCTGACGTCTACGGTATATATCCTTATAAGACACAAGATCTCTTTGAGAAAGCGCCTGAGCATGAGAGAAGATCTCTCCCAGCCCGGAATGGCTGATCTTAAAAAGCTGACGCTTGACGTTATAAAACTGACGGTGGCGGCTGAGATCACGGGCGCGCTTCTTCTCGCGTTAGGTTTTTCGAGATATTACGGGTTCGGACGATCTCTGTGGTACGGTCTTTTTCACAGCGTAACCGCGTTCTGCAATGCGGGCTTCGATATAGTGAGCGGTTCGTCGTCGTTGCAGACGTTCAGTTCCGATCCCTATATCCTTATAGTTCTCGCCCTTCTCATCATAATAGGCGGTATAGGTTTCGTGGTCGTAAGCGACATTTTCCGCGCGGGAAGCTGGCGCAGACTTAAACTGCATACCAAGGTAGTCCTTCCCACGACCCTGGCGCTTATAGTCGTCGGTACCGTCTGCATACTTGCGGCGGAATACTCAAACCCCGCGACTCTCGGGAAGATGAATTTCGGAGATAAACTGGTCAACGCGTTTTTCCAGTCGGTAACTGCGAGAACGGCGGGCTTTGCTTCTATCGATCAGGGAGCGATGACCGATTTTTCAAAGACGGTCACGATAGTATGGATGTTCGTCGGCGCTTGCCCCGGCGGTACGGGCGGCGGTATCAAGACGACTACGCTTTTCGTTCTTCTCGCCACGGTCTACGCGACGATAAGGCAGAAGAAGGAAATAATCATAGATATGCACAGCATAGGCAGAGAGACCCTGGCTAAGGCGGCGACGATATTCACGCTCGCCGTATCCGTCGCGGTGCTCAGCCTTATGGGGCTCGAGATCTGCATGCATGGCAGGTTCGCTATGTCTCAGCTTTTGTTCGAACAGGTCAGCGCGTACGCAACGGTCGGTCTCAGCGAGGGTATAACTCCGTCGCTGAATACGGGCGCGAAGCTTATCTTGTCGCTGAATATGTATATGGGAAGGATCGGTTCGTTCGGTTTCTTCATGGCGTTCTCGTCCAGCGTAAAAGCGCAGGCGCACGTCAAATATCCCGAAGCGGGAATCATCTTGTAAACAGGAGGAGTTATGGAAAACAAATTGCCGAAATCCAATATAAAACAGGTCGCGGTGCTGGGCTTGGGCAGGTTCGGTACAGAGGTCACTAAGGCGCTTTACAATTACGGCTGCGAAGTGCTCGCCGTAGACGAGAGCGAAGAGAAAATATACGAGGTCGCGGACTTTGCGACTCACACCGTCGCGACCAACGTTGCAGAAGAGAGCAATCTCAAGTCGATCGGAATCGCAGACTTCGACGCCGTCATAATCGCGATAGGAGACAATATACAGGCGTCTATCATCACCGCGCTTATCTGCAAGGAGATGGGCGTAAATTATATCGTCGCAAAGGCGCAGAACGGCAAGCATGCAAAGGTGCTTAAAAAAATCGGCGTGGATTACGTCGTCATACCTGAAGCGGATACCGCGATAAAGACGGCGCGTATCCTTACTCATCCTAAGATCAACGACCTCATAGAGATAGCGTCCGGTTACGGTCTCGCGGAGATAGAAGTCCCCAGAGAATGGACGGGAAAGCCGCTGATCGACCTCGACATACGCAATAAATACGCGGTCAACGTGCTGGTAGTCATAAGCAAGACGGGAGAGATCAACGCAAATCCTTACGGCGCTACCGTGCTGACCGAAGGCAGCAAACTCATTGTCGGCGGCAATATGGACGACATAGGCTCGCTGAGTTCGAGACTGTCCTGATCAAAAGGCGGGCAGGTAAAAGGTCAAATACGCAAAGAGAGTCGAAAGGCTCTCTTTTTTGTTTCAGATCAGACGCGATATCGTACGTGCGCGCTTCTTAACGGGCGCAAGAGGGAGTTGCGGCGCGAAAGGCAAAAGTTGAAGAATTCAAAGACGAAAGGACGACGAGATGTTTGTTTTACGGAATTTCGCGTAACTCTCAAGGAGGGTAATCGTCAGACGTCTGAAAGAAAAGGTTTCCTTATTCTGGTACGGTAAACCATGAGAACAGAAAGATTCCGACTGCGGCTCGCCGGTGAAAGAGGACGCCATATGTCTGAGTTCTGTTGACAAATATAAAGAATGGTGATACAATAAAATTTAGTAAAAATGCGCGGCGCGGTTTCGGAGCGCGTCGGGAAATACGTACAGAACCGAAATTACGATATTTCGGAATTGTCGGATTAAAGGGAGAGCTTATGAAAAAGAGATTGTTGATAGTTGTAGCGTGCGTACTTGCGTTGCTGTCTTTTGCCGCGCTCGCTACGGCGTGTTCGGAAAAAACGGACGTATCCGTTCTCGCAGCAGCTTCTGAAGGAGACGTAAGACGCGGAGAGTTTTTCGCTGTAACAGAGGGAACGGACATGATCGTTACGGGAGAATATCACGGCGCAAAAAACCTTATATTCGAAAATACCGATTTTTCCGGAGATAAGGTCTATGCGGTATTCAATACCGATGAGAGGAAGATCGTTTACAACGGGGAAAGGCGTCCTTACTTGCTCACGTTTACAGACGGAGAGGAATGGAGCGGGATGTTTTTCTGCATTGACGAAAGGTTTTCGGGCAATTACCTTACTTTCTATACTTCTGCGGGAGAGCTGGCGACCGATGTCGAAGGCGAAGATCTGCTCACCTACGACTCAACCGACGACGGAACGTACAGAATAAACGCTTCGGCGAAAGAGGGCGGAGTGTTAGACGCGGGAAACGGACAGCTTATAGTTAAGGACGGAGATTCGTATTATCTCGTTTCGGATAACGACAGCGCGTTAAGCCGTTATAATTCGGAAGAACTCGAAGAAACGGAGAATTACAATGTATATTTTTATCCCGACGGCAACGCTTTCGTCGTTCTGAAGAAGGGCAGTTATACGGGAGGAGAAACGGTGAGCCTCTCTTCCGTCACGGGATCCGTAAATTCCGCTAACAGACAAAACATGATCACGCTCCTTCCGGGAGATAAGATCGCCGTGCAGGAAATAATCCTGCTTCCCGCTAATACGACCAAAGGTTACGACTTCTATATAGGCGAGAGCATGTATAAGCTCAACACCTATATATACGACATAGCTAAAGGAAAGACGAAAAAAGCAGGCGACGTCGGATACGTGATAACAGGTTCTGACTACGACAAGGACGGCGGGTTCACTGCATGCACGTGTATGCAGATTCTCAGCGACCGCTCTCTGTCTGCGGCAGGTCTGCAGATATTCGATGAGGATATGAAAGTGGCAGTTGACATTCAGTCGATATTGCCGGGCGCTACGGGGTACGAGGCGGGCAGTGGATACGTCGTATTCAAAAATAAGGAAAGGATCGTCGTTTACAGAGGCAAAGAACGCGTTCTGGATACGCCGTTATCGAAACTCAACACGGATTACTCGACGATCACGGTGTCGGGAACAATGATATCCGCCGACGGAAATACCGTTTACGCTGCGGACGGCAGTAAGTTAATGTCTCTCGACGACGTCGGCGGCAGAGGATTTATTTTTGAAGATTACTGGCAGAATTACATTTATTACTATGTTGCCGACAGATACGGAGATATATACATATATGCGTTAAACAAAAGTAGCCGTGAAATAACAGAAGTATGTAAAAAGAGCAGCTTAAAAGAGCTGTGCCCCGGTTTTGTCAGCGTTAAGGCTTCTGACGGATACCGTCTTTACGATATGGTCACAAACAGCGTGATCAAAGAGTTTGCTTCTGAGCCTGTTTTGATCGGAGAAGTCGACGGCGGCTATCTCGTGAGTTACGTCGAATACCGCAGCGGGTCTACGAGCGGTTCGGGATTTGTTACCTGTTACGCTTATCTGACGAGATAAACCGAGACGAAAATACTAAAAGGAGAAGGGGCGTCCCTTCTCTTTTTTTAACAGGTTATCGGTTAAAAGTATAAGCCGTCTGCGGAGGCACGCTTTTTCGGGTCTGCGCGTTAAAGCGAAGTCATTGCTTTCCGCAGTTCAGGCAGATACAAGAGAGAAAACTACGAGAGTTTTTGTTGTCACGGTTCTTCAAAGAGTATGAAATCGGGCGGAAAAGCGGTAAAAGTAAAGAAACACACAGCTATCGCGATTATGCCTATTACAGCAAGTTCGTTCAGGATCGGGCGGTGGACGGAGTTGTACGCGAGAAACGCTACGGCATAACCTGCAAGCACAGAGAAAAAGAATATCGCTATATCTACTGCGAGTATTGATCTGCCGATTATGCCCGTGTAGCTGTAAAACAGCAACGGTATCAGCGCCGCGCCGATAAACAGCGCGAGAAAGGACGAAAGGGCATAATTGCCGCCGCGCAATTTTATTGCCGCCGCGCCAAGATAAATGCCTGTCGGCAGAAGGGTAAGTTTCATATGTTCCCACACGCTTTCGTTGACGGGAAAGAAAATGCCTGCTATCCGGTTTTCTCCCGACCACTCGTAAAAGAAATGTCCGACGGTGCCCAGTATCAGTGTAAACAGAGCGCCGACGGCAAAAAATATTGCAGATGCTTTTTTTGTCATATTTAAATTATATCCGTCGGAAAAAACATATATCCCTCTTGCGGGCAAATAAAGCAAATATCGCGTTAAACGACACGGATGCGGATTTTTCAGAAGAGAGCTTTGCTGTGGAAAGGGGGCTCAAAAACGCTTTGATTTGCAAAAAGGCGACAAAAGAGTATTTTTCCCGACGTACGGGAGCGGAAACAGCTCATGCAACGTGTTTGACAGACGACCGATTATATAGTATTATTATTATATATCGCGTATGCGCGCAATAAGCGCGCGAAAATGAGGGATAATGAAAAACATTACAGACATAGCTTCAGCTTTTTCTTTTAAAGGAACGCTTGTCAACAGCGAACCTTACGGCAACGGTCACATCAACGACACATTCGCTCTTACTTATGACGACGGGGGCAGGGTAAAAAGGTATATCCTCCAGAGAATGAACAAGAGCGTTTTCCCTGACATCGACGTTCTTATGGAAAACGTCGCCGCCGTCACTGAGTTTCTCAGAGAGAAGATAGACGGCCGCGGCGGGGACAGCGACAGAGAATGTCTTACCCTTGTCCGCACCAAAGACGGGAAATCGTATTATAAAGACGAGATCGGCGACTGCTGGCGCGCTTTTCTGTTCATCGAAAATACGGAAGCTTACCAGATCGTCGATAGCGCCGAGGTTTTCGAAAACGCAGGCAGGGCGTTCGGCGTTTTCATTGCAGGGCTTGCCGATTTCGACGCGTCGAAACTGGGCGAGGTCATAAAGAATTTCCACAATACCCGCGACAGGTACGCAAAATTCCTGAACGCGCTTAAAGCGGACAAAGCGGGAAGAGCGGCGGGAGTTGCGAAAGAGATAGAATTCGTAAAGAACCGCGAAGCGTACTGCGGCAAGGTCGTCGACATGCTTGCGAAAGGGGAGATACCTTTGAGAGTGACGCACAACGATACCAAGCTCAACAATATACTGATAGACAAGGATACGAAAAAAGCTATCTGCGTTATAGATCTGGATACCATAATGCCGGGATCTCTTCTCTACGATTTCGGCGACGCGGTGCGTTTCGGCTGTTCGACGGCGGCAGAAGACGAAAAAGATCTTGATAAAGTCCATTTCGATATCTCGCTTTACGAGGCGTTCGCGAAGGGATTTTTGTCGGGGATCGGAGCAAGCATTACGGATAAAGAGGTTGAAAACCTCGCGTTCGGCTCAATACTTATGACGTACGAATGCGGTATGCGTTTCCTGACAGACTATCTTGACGGGGACAATTATTTCAAGACGGCTTATCCTGAACACAATCTGGTAAGATGCCGTACCCAGTTCAGGCTGGTAGAGGAAATGGAAGCAAAGACGGGCGATATGAATTTAATCGCGCGTAAATACGCAAAATAAAAGAAGTCAACCGCAAAAAGCGGTAAAAAAGGAGATATTTTTATGAAGGTATTGGTTACGGGCGGCGCCGGATACATAGGCAGCCATACGGTAGTTGATCTTCTCGACAACGGTTTCGAAGTCGTGGTAGTTGACAATCTCTGCAACAGCAAGATCGCAGTTGTCGAAAGAGTCAAAAAGATCACGAACAAGGATTTCGTATTCTATCAGAACGACGTTTGCGACGAGAGTGCTCTCGACGCGATCTTCGAGAAGGAGAAGCCCGAAGCTGTCATACATTTTGCGGGGCTCAAAGCCGTCGGCGAATCCTGCCGCATGCCGCTTGAATATTACCGCAACAATCTCATCAGCACGCTCAATCTTCTCAAAGTGATGAAAAAACACGCTTGCAGAAATTTCGTATTCTCGTCTTCCGCGACGGTCTACGGACAGCCCAAGAGCGTTCCGATAAAGGAAGATTTCCCGCTGTCGACGACGAACCCTTACGGTTCCACGAAGCTTATGATAGAAGATATGCTGCGCGATCTGTATAAGGCGGACGCAAGCTGGAATATCGCTATCCTGCGTTATTTCAACCCGATCGGCGCGCACAAGAGCGGACTTATCGGCGAAGATCCGGCGGGCATACCCAACAATCTGATGCCTTATATCACTCAGGTCGCGATCGGCAAGCTGGAAAAGCTCAGCGTTTTCGGCAACGACTATCCGACCGTTGACGGCACGGGCGTAAGAGACTATATCCACGTCCTCGACCTTGCGAGAGGTCATCTGCTTGCACTTAAAAAGCTTGCGACAGACTGCGGACTGGTCACCTACAATCTGGGTACGGGTAAAGGATACAGCGTTCTTCAGATGGTCAAGGCTTTCGAAAAGGCGAGCGGTAAAGCGGTGCCTTACGTCATCGCTCCGAGGCGTGCGGGAGATATCGCTGAATGTTACGCTGACGCGAGCCTCGCGAAAAAGGAGATCGGCTTCGAATGCCGCTACGACCTCAAAGACATGTGCGAAGACAGCTGGAGATGGCAGGTCAACAATCCGAAGGGATACGACGAGGACTGATAAGGCAAAAACAATAAGAAAAAAGGGAGAAGCGTTTTGTCGGGGTTAACAATATCGGCTTACGAGCGCAAAAGCGTTCTGCCGGACAAATGGCTCAGGATAATAGATAAGGTAGTTTATTCGGACTGGTATCTGCTTGCGATCGCGGCTCTCGTCGTCCTGTTCTGGGCGACGGAAGCTATGGTCGCGGGCTTTGTGACGATGCTGCTCATAATGAGCTTCCTTCTGGTGGTCAAGCGGGATATGACGCCGTGTCTTCCTGTGCTCATCAGCGTATATTGCATTATATCGAAGGGTGAATTTCCTCCTTATTTCGCATACATGTTCATCATTCTGATTCCGGTAGCGGCAAGTCTTATCTTCCATTTTGTCTATTACAGAAACGAAAAGATAAAGGCGGGAGCGTTCGGCTTAGCGTATCTTTTGGTCGCTGCCAGCATGTTTATGGGCGGCATTATGAGCAATCAGCTGAACGATGAGATAAAAGGGCTCGCGTTTGCGGCGTTTCTGGGGTTGCTGCCTTTTGCTGTGTACGAGCTCATCGTCAATTGTTGCAACGGGCTCGATAAAAAGGAATTCGTCAGATACGCATGCCGTGCGTTTTTGTATCTCGGACTTCTGATAACCGTTCAGTTGCTCATCTATTATATCAGGGTATGGGCAGGCATTATCCCCGAACATGCAGAAGTGCATCTCGGCTGGGGAATAAGTAACGGCGCGGCAACCGTTCTTCTTGCCACTATGCCGATAGCGATGTACGTTGCGGTATCCGAAAAGAATCTTTTCAGATCGCTTTTATACGCTGTTATCGCCGTCTTGCAGATAATTGCGGTCATTGCGACCGTTTCGAGAGGCGCTATCCTTGTCGGAATAATGGAATTCGTACTTATGATAGCGGCTTCGGTGATTTTCAACAGACATCGCAAGGTATATCTGCTGTCTTACGCGTTGGTCATAATTGCGATAGCGATCGTATGCGTAGTGTTTAAAGACAAGCTTATAGCGTTTATCGAAAGAGCTTTCAGCAACGGCCTGGACGGATCGGGAAGAGACAAGATATACGAAGAAGCGGTAAACGTTTTCAAACAGAATATGTTGTTCGGCGCAGGGTTCGGATATATAGGGATAAACAGCTATCTGAATTCCCATCCTATGTATTATTTCCACTCGACTTTCTTCCAGACGATAGCCAGCCTGGGCATGTTCGGTCTGGTGGCAAGTTGCTATATGTATTTTAAGAGGATAAAATTCGCCTTTAAAAAGGCAAGATCGTTTAACGTATTCCTCATCGTATCGTGTTTCGGATTCGAAGGCTACGCGATGATAAATACGTTTACGTTCCTGGCTGTGCCGGGACTGTTGCTGATAGCGGTGCTTACTGCGGTAAACGAGCGTTGCAATTCAATGAGCGACGAGGAATATTCGCTGATAGGAGCGCCTTTGCCGTTATTCTCGCAGAATAAAAAACCGATCGACGGCGTGGTATTCGGGAGACCTGAGGCGGAAGAAAAGGAAAGCGCGAATAGAGCGAACGACTTAAACGAAAAAGAAGAAAGTGCCGAAAAAGAGAGCGCAGAAGACGTAAAAACGGTTGAAGAAGAGAAGACAGAGCTTGCAGCGTCGGAAGTATGCGCAGAAGAGGCGGCAGCGGATTTAAAAGATGAGGCAGACGCTTTAAGCTCAGACGCCGCAATCGGAAAGGAAAAAGAAGGGAAGAAAACGCAAACAGACAAAGGAAGGCGCGCGTAAACAGCGCGGCGCTATGCTTTTAAACGGAGCCGACAGATGAAAAAATTCAATAAAGACAGTTACAATATAAAAACTTTGCGCGAGTGGACGATGTTTATCACCGACCTCGTATTCGTGGGAATATGCTTTATATTGTCCGTTATACTGGGACAGGCTTACGTTCTCGACGAAGGCGTCAGCAGGACGATAATCGAAAATGCGTTTATCGCATTGCCCGTTGCGCTCGCTTTGTTTTTCGTGTCTTTCGTGATTTTCAGAGTAAACAAGGTCGTCTGGCGTTACGCACGCGGCAGAGATTATATCAGACTCGTTTTCGCATGCACGCTGGCAACGGTCGTCTTTGCCATTATAGATCAGCTTCTCGGCGGATGGGTTTCGGGCGAAGTGGTAAAACCGGGCGAAGAAGGCTCCAAACAAATTCTCAAGGCGTATCCCTCTTATATCAATATCGGATTCACCACTATGGGAGTCACGGTCGTATACCGTCTTTTCTACGAGATGATATACGCTAAGATAAAGGACAAGGCGCTCCCCAAACAGCGCAAGCGCACTATGATCGTAGGCGCGGGCTATACCGCCAGCGCGATACTCGAAGAGCTTTCAAGGGCGGGCAGCATTTATAAGCCCGTATGCCTTGTCGACGACGACCCGGACAAGCAGGGAAGAATTATCCACGACGTCGAGGTCGTGGGCACGACCAAGGAGATACCGCGGCTCACCAGAAAGTACGACGTCGCGTGCATAATATTCGCTATACCGTCGATAAACCCGCAGGCAAGACAGAGCATACTTGCGACCTGTATGCAAACGGGATGTCAGCTCAAAGTTCTCCCCTACCTCAGCGAGATGATACAGAACGTGGATCTCGTCGGACAGGCTAAGGAGATAAATATAGGCGACCTTCTGGGAAGAGAGCAGATATCCTTCAACGACGCAGGCGTAAAGGGATATATCGAGGACAAGGTCTGTATGATAACGGGCGGCGGCGGCTCTATCGGCAGCGAGCTGGTAAGACAGATAGTAAAATACAAGCCGCGCAGGATAATAGTCCTCGACGTCTACGAAAACTGCGCTTACGCTATACAGCAGGAGATATTGAGGAACTACGGTCCGGACTACGACCTCAACGTCGAGATAGCTTCCATAACCGATTACGGCAAGATGAAGGATCTGTTTGAGCAGTATCATCCTCAGATCATATTCCACGCGGCGGCTCATAAGCACGTGCCGCTTATGGAGACAAACCCCGAAGAAGCGGTCAAGAACAACGTGTTCGGCACGCTCAACGTCGTTAAACTCAGCTACGAATACGGCGTGCAGAAATTCATAATGATATCCACCGACAAGGCGGTCAACCCGACCAACGTAATGGGCGCTACAAAGCGTTGCTGCGAAGAGATAATCGAAATGTTCAGCCAGAAATACGGCAATTCGCGCACGGAGTTCGCGGCGGTAAGGTTCGGCAACGTTCTGGGCAGCAACGGCTCGGTCATCCCGCTTTTCAGAGAGCAGATAAAGAACGGCGGCCCCGTCACCGTAACGCACCCTGAGATAATAAGATACTTTATGACGATACCCGAGGCGGTGTCTCTCGTATTGCAGGCGGGCGCGTACGCTCACGGCGGCGAGGTATTCATTCTCGACATGGGCGAACCCGTAAAGATAGTCACGCTTGCGGAAAACATGATAAAGATGATGGGTTATACCCCTTACGAGGATATACAGATAAAGTTTACGGGACTGAGACCTGGCGAAAAGCTGTACGAAGAATTGTTGATGAAGGAAGAAGGGCTTAAAAAGACGGACAACAACAAGATATTCATCGGCAAACAGATGACGATAGATACCGAAAAATTCACCGCGGATCTCAAGGAAATGCGCGCTATCTGCGACACCAACGACAAAGAGGCGGTCATAGAGAAGCTCAAGGTACTCGTACCCACATTCCATCACGATACCGCTTATCTCGAGCTTATGAAGAATAAAGAACTTCAGTACAGAAAAGAGTATTCTGAGGCTCACGACGGAGAGGAAGACATTGTCGTCGTCGAAGAGGACGGTATAACGGCTGAAAAGGACAAGGAACAGGCGCTTGAAATAATTGCCGATGCGGAAGAAAGTACGGCGGCGGTTCAGAGCGCAGAGGAAAAAGAGACTGAAAAACCGCAGGAAAAAGAAGAAAAAAAGGTCAGAAAACCCGCGGCGAAAAAGCCTTCCGAAAAGAAGCAGACGGGTAAAGCGGCTGCGACGAAAAAGAGTGCGGCAAAGAGCAAAAAAACAGAATAACGTAAAGAAAGACGATGACGACCGACGGGAGACCGTCGGTCTTTTTTATATTGTTACCGACAGTTCGTTAAGTATTATGATAAAGTAACGCGGAGCTCACAAAAAGTAAAGAGAAGGGCAATAAAAGAGGTCTCATATAGTTTTTAAATGAGTCGGGAAAAAGTTTCGGTTACAGTCAGTCCGCGCGTCGTAAGCGATACTATTGCCGAACACGAAAAAGCCGCCTCCGCAAGGAGACGGCTTATATCATTGCTTTTAAGCGTTATTACAGCGTTACGGTGACCTTTTTGAGGTTTCTCGGGCTGTCTACGTTGAGACCTTTTGCAAGACCGATATTCAGCGCGAGAAGGGAAACCGCGGTGCCGTAAAGCACGGGACCGCAGAGGTCGCATACAGCGGGCATTTCCACTTTCTGCTTAGCGCATGCGAGCACTTCGGGGATATCGCTGAACGCGGTCAGATTCGCGCCTGCGTCCTTTACTCGCTTAGCCATTTCGATGAATTCCGCGTCGAACTTTCCTTTGGGCGCCAGCATGATAACGTTGGCTCCTTCTGCGAGCAGAGAGAGCGGTCCGTGCATGAAGTTTGCAGAAGAGTAGGAGCGGTTGAACAGATAGCAGCACTCGGTAAGTTTAAGAGAAAGTTCGTCGCCCGTGCCCTGCATCGTACCGCGGGACAGAATAATGAAGTTGTTGAGGGTATGAAGATCTTGTGCAACGTTCTTTATCTTGTCGTTCATAGCGATGATCTCGCCAAGGCGCGCGACGGTCTTTTCGTACTTAGTGTCGCATTCTTTTCCGACCGCGGTGGTAAGCATATACAGCGCGATAAGCTCAGCGATATAAGTCTTTGTAGCCGCGACGGACTTTTCTTCTTCTACGTCGAGGAAGAGGTGGAAATCGCTTTCTTTCGCGGTATCGCTTTCTTTATTGTTGGTAACGCCGACGATCAAGGCTCCCGCCTTTTTGGCTTTGCGGAGAACGGCTATCGTGTCTTTTGACATACCGCTCTGGCTTACGACCACCATGCAGGTATTTTTCATATCCACGGCAGCGTCGTAAACGGTCGTGAGAGACGGGTGGTATTTGCCCACTTTCATGCCGCTGTATAACGGGCACACGAAAGAAAATACCGTTGCCGCGTTGTCGGACGTGCCTCTCGCCATCGTAACGATATTGGTAACGCCCTTGTCTATAAAAGCCTTTCTGATCTCAGGCAGTACGGGCGCGCAAGCCGCGACCGTTCTTTTGAGCATTTCGGGTTCGCTGAATATCTCTTGTTGCATCAAACTTATCATGATTGCACCTCTCTGTATTTTGTTCTCTTATATTATATCCGTAAAAAGGCAAATTAGCAATATTTTGATTCAAATAAAACAAAAATTGAAGGGGTCAACGTTAAAGCGATTTATAAAAAGCCGAGATTTTGCAAAGCGCGTAGCATAAGGTATATCTTATATGTCCGCATACGCAGTCGGAGATGAAGAGAATAGTTGATAAAATTTACGTGCCCGTGTCTGTTATGCGCATTTTTACAGGAAAACAGAAACGCCGACGCGCGTTTGAAAAAGGTCGGTCAAGCGTATTATTAAGGACAAAAAGAAAAGCCGACGGTTGTCAGGGAAGCCCGCGATCCGATTTCCCGACGTTGTAACAACCAACGACTACGCTTTGATTAAACGCAAAGCAGAGTATTTTGTCAACAGTAAAAGTGAGAGATATTTATAAGCGCCTGAATGAGAAGAGGAAAACCGTGCGAAAAAGGCGGACTTTTCGTCCGCCCCGTTTTTCTTTTCAGTATTTCGTAAGCTTGCCCTGTTCTTTCAGCCCTTCGAAGTCGTGCTGGCGCAGGTACTCGTATATTATTATCGCCACGCTGTTGGCGAGGTTTAGCGACCGCGCCTCTGCGCGCATAGGTATGCGTACGCACTTTTCGTAGTTTTCGTGCAGAAGTTCTTCGGGAAGTCCTTTTGTCTCTCTGCCGAAGAAGACGAAACAGTCCTTGTCGTATTTCACGTGCGTGAAATTCTGAGCGGATTTAGTGGATGCGAAAAGCATCTGCGTTTCCACGTTTTCAGAAGTCGCGCGTACGGCTAAGCCTTCTGTCTCTCCGCTTTTCGCTTTGTCGCCGAAGTTGGCTTTTAAAAACGCGTCCATGTCGGGGTAGCGTTTTACGTCGGCTATCTCCCAGTAGTCAAGTCCGCTTCTTTTAAGGTATTTGTCTTCCCAGCTGAACCCGCACGGCTCTATCACGTGCAGCACGGCGCCCGTAGCGGCGCAGGTGCGTACGATATTGCCCGTGTTGTTGGGTATTTCTGGATTGACGAGGACTACGTTTATCATTGGACCGCCTTGCTTAAAAGATCTATCGAGAAGTCGAGGCGTTTCAGCGTCTCCTCTTTGCCGAAGAGTTCCGCCATTTCGGTAGCTCCGCCGGGGGTAGTAGCCGCGCCCGTTATCGCAAGGCGCAGGGGCAGGAACACCTGACCCGTCTTTACGCCGAGTCTGACCGCCAGATCGTTGAGTACCGCTTTAAGCGTTTCGTCCGTCCAGTCGTCCACAGAGGGGAGAACTTCGCGGCACGCGAGGAGGGAAGAATAAGCTATCGGCAGGGTTATCTTCATCTTTTTATGCTCGAACATAGCGGGGTCGTACGCTTCAAACTTTTCGAGGGGAGCGACTTTTTCCGCTATTTCGCCGAAAGTCTCCACGCGTGGAATGAGCAGTTTGGCAATCTTTTCGTAGTCGTATTTTCCGTTGACTGCGCTCGCGTCCAGGAAAGCGCGCGCCTTTTCGACGAACTGAGCGGGGGTAAGCTCTTTTATATATCTGCCGTTCAGCCATTTCATCTTTGTTTCGTCGAAGATGCTGGGCGACTTGGAAATGCCGTCCACGCTGAACTGTTCGATAAGATCCTGCATCGTCATCTTTTCGTCGTTGTTCTTGGGGCTCCAGCCGAGAAGCGCTATATAGTTGACTATCGCTTCGGGCAGATAACCTTTCGCGAGGAAATCCTCGAAATTCGCGTCGCCGTAGCGTTTGCTGAGCTTGCGCTGAGCGTCCTTCATTATCGGGGAGAGGTGCATATAATGCGGTCTTTCCCAGCCGAACGCGTCGTACATAAGATTGTATTTGGGGGTGCTGGAAAGATATTCGACGCCGCGGATAACGTAGTTGATCTTCATCAGATGGTCGTCTACCACGTTCGCGAAATTGTAGGTCGGCATGCCGTCCGACTTGATAAGGATATTGTCTTCCATATCCGCGTTGGGCACGCTTATGTGCCCGAAAACGAGGTCGTCGTATTCGCTTACGCCCTCGGTCGGTACGTTCTGGCGTATGACGAACGGTTCGCCCGCCGCAAGTTTGGCTTCTACCTCTTCTTTGGAAAGGGAGAGGCAGTGTTTGTCGTACTTATGCACGCCCGCTTCATTGTCGCCGCCGAGAGCAGCCAGCCTTTCTTTTGTGCAGAAGCAGTAATACGCGCCGCCCAGTTCCACCAGCTTTTTCGCGTATTCCATATATATCGCCTTGCGTTCGCTCTGAATGTAAGGACCGTAACCCTTGTCTTTATCGGGACCTTCGTCGTGCTCAATGCCCGCCGTCCTGAGAGTGCGGTAGATGACGTCTATCGCGCCTTCGACGTAGCGCTCCCTGTCGGTATCTTCTATTCTCAGCACGAAATCGCCGCCGTGCTGTTTAGCGAAAAGGTAGGCGTAAAGGCAGGTACGCAGGTTGCCTATATGCATGAAGCCCGTGGGGGAGGGGGCGAATCTTGTTCTTACTTTCTCTTCCATCTCGAAAACTCCGTAAGCGGAACGCGCGTTGCGCCCGCGGTTAAATTTACTTATTACATATTAACACAAGTAAAAGCAAAAGACTATAAAAAACGGTCAAAAACTCAAAATCGCGCACGGAGACTTTAAAAAACGCGGGCATATCAGACCGAAAAATACCGACCTGCCTCGAGGCGCGCCTTTAACGCGTTTTTCAGCTGTGCTCAGTTGAAAATATCTGCTCAGTTGAAAATATCATAATACTGCCTGCGCTCGCCGCGGTACAAGAAAAGCGTAAGCTGAACGCTTAGGCGGATATGCTTTTGTTAAACGGTCAGAGCACGGGAGACGATGCGGTCGTATTTTTTTGCGCCGAAATAAACCGTAACAGAATAAAAGATCCCGATCTTGTCTATCATAGTAGCGGGTTTTCCGTCACGGATACGGATTTTTTCAATAAAACGGCGCTCAGAAATGTTTAATATATACGGAAAAGATAATAAGGCAGATTTTGCAAAATAAGCGCAAATATGCTATAATATATTATCGTTGAAAAGGTCGTAAACGGAAGGAAGGGTAATTTCAGAGGGGGCGCCAAAGCTACAGCAAAGCGTTGTATTGACGTGAGAATCCTTAAAAGTAAGGTAAAATTCTTTGTAGCAAAGGGCAGGAGGTCATTATGGATATTTTTGCAGAAAGATTGAAAGAGCTCCGCACCCAGAATCATATGACACAACGGGAGCTGTCGCAGATCCTGAACGTGAAACAGCAGTCTTATTCCCGTTACGAGTTGGGTACGGGTCAACCGTCGCTGGAAACTCTGTGCAGAATTGCCGAATATTATAACGTATCGGTCGACTATCTTCTGGGCATAACTGAGATCTGACGCGATCAGGCTTAAACATCGCGTGCCGAAACAAGCTCAAGTACGAAACGGAAAAAAACCGCCGCACAGCGACGGCTTTTTCTATTATCAGGGTTTTAAAAACGGCGTTTTCAGGAGAAAGACTACTCGGTATGCTGCAAGGCGTGACGTAAAAAGTCTCAAATAAGCAAAAAACGGCTCTGCGGCTAAAAAGAAAAATAAATATACAGATAAACGGCGGGATCGTAGCGTTTTTTACGATTTTGGTATATTATATATATGAAAACTTTTCAGAGGTGAAAAATGTATCTTTTCGATCAGGCTTTGGAAGCTACGATGAAACTTCTTTCGGTGGACAGCGTACAGGGCGCGCCCTGCGCGGACAGTCCTTTCGGCGAAGGTGTGGCAAAGTGTTTGCGTTTTGTTGAAAAGACCGCGAAAGATCACGGCTTTAAGACTTGTTACGGCGACGGTTATTACGTCTTTGCAGAGGTCGGAGAGGGAGACCTGTTCGGCGTTCTCGGACACGTCGATACCGTGCCTTACGAAGGCAAGTGGGACGCGGATCCTCTCGGCGAAATAAAGGACGGCAGGATATACGGCAGAGGAGTGCTGGACGACAAAGGTCCTATGATATGCTGTATGTACGCGGCTATACAGCTTCTCCAAGAGGGCTATAAGCCGACAAAGCGCCTGCGCTTTATTTTCGGCGGAAACGAAGAGACGGGCTGGAAATGTATCGAAAGGTACATGGAAAAGGAAGAAAGACCCGTCACGGGCTTTTCTCCCGACGGCGATTTCCCTGTTATACATTGCGAAAAGGGAGTCGCGCAGATACTCGTAAAATTCAATAAACCTGAAAAGCTTGTCTCTATGGACGGCGGCGTGCGCGCGAACATAGTCATAGACGACGCGACCGCGGTCATAGAGGGCGAAGGCAAAGAGGTCAGAGGGGATAAACTCACCGCAGAGGTAAAGGACGGCAGAACGTATATAAAGGCGACGGGAAGACCCGCGCACGGTTCTACGCCCGAACTGGGCGACAACGCCGTATGGCATATCTTAGAGTACGCGGCAGAGAATTTCGGCGGCGGATACGCTAAGCTGCGCGATCAGCTTTGCGACTGGACGGGCAAAGGGCTCGGCATTGCCGCGAAGGACGAAAGCGGCGCGCTTTCCTGTAACGTGGGCATCGTCCGCGTGAACGGCGACGACCTTGAAGTCACTCTCGACATAAGACACCCCAATTCCATGAAAAGAAGCGAGGTGGAAGCGAGGCTCGCTGCGGCGGACGGCGTAAAGAGCGTTGAGACTCAGCATTTCCACGATCCGCATTTCGTTGCGGAAGACGAACCGCTCGTAAAGAACCTTCTCGGCGCGTATAACGACGTGACGGGAAGAGAGGATAAGCCGTTCTCTATCGGCGGCGCGACTTACGCGAGGGCGCTCGAGCACGGCGTTGCTTTCGGTCCCATGTTCCCGTGGCAGGAGAGCACGATACATCAGAAAAACGAGAACGCCACGCTCGAAGATTTCAAAAAAATGTACGACGTATATCTCGAAGCGCTTAAACGCACCGTGTTCACGAAATAAAAATCAAAAAGGTAAGAAAACGCGATACAAGTCGCGAAAAATCATTCCGTAATAAAAAGCGAAGAGGTTTTCTCTCCGCTTTTTTTCTGTTTGCGCGCGGAAAGTAAGCGCAGAGTAAAGCGGGTAAAACGCTCAGGATAAAATACTTTGAAAACAAATGTGTCTGAGACTATATTTAATCTGAGACGAGTTGTAAAAACGGCTTTTGTTTTACTTAAGAAGATAAGACGAAAGGGTGCGACAACGGGATAAATATTCGCTCAAGCCGCGCTTAGCAAGTTTATATACAGCGATATAAAATTAACGGCATAAAAAATGCGCAACCCCTTTACGAGGTTGCGCGGTATTTTTTAACGTGCCGTCATTGTTCAGGTACGACGGGAGCCTGAGCGGAGACGGTTACCGTTGACGGATCGCTTTCCGTATAATATCCGCTTGCCTGTGCCGTGACGGTGATCGAATCTCCTTCTACAAGACCTTCGAGATATACGGAAGAGTTGGTCGTCACCAGGGTAACTGACTGTCTGGAACCGTCCTGCATCGTCGCTTCGTAGGTCACGAGGTAGGTCGTGGAAACGCCTTCCGTGGTAGAGATCGTAAGAAGCGTTCTGCCGTCTTCCTGCATCGTCGCGGAAAGGGTCGGGGTAAGAAGCTTGTCGATCTTTATCGTAGAGGTCATCGCCGCTTTGCTGGTCAGTATATCCGCGCTGTCGGCGGTCGCTACGACTCTTATCGCATAAGCGCCCGCGGCGGTCAGCTTGTCGGTGATATCGATCGATACGAGCGCGTCGTCGCCTTCGGGCGAGAATACGTATTTCGTGCCGTTTACGTAATATTCGTAAGCGGTAGCGAACGCGACTTTATCGAAGGTCAGAGTATATACCTGTTTTCCTTCCACCGTAGATACCGTTACGTTGAGATTTGACGGGGTCGCCAGCTGGATCCTGTAAGTGTACTCGCAGGCAGTCGTTTCGCCGTTCAGATAGAGCGTGGAGCTCTCTCCGAGAGCGAACGGGTCGTCGTAAGAGTAGTTGCCCTTAGCGTAGACCTCGATGCGGTGCGTGCCCGTTTGAGAGGTCAGCTGAGCGGTGATATTGAACTCGTTGGTCTCCATATCGATCCATTCTTTGCCGTCTATTCTGAAGGCGTATCCCTGCGCGTTCTGCACTTTGGAAGATACCGCGACGAGAGAGCCGTCGGCGCGTTCGTCGATATTGATATCCACGGGAGCCGCCAGGCGGTCGATATATTTCACGGTCGCGCAGTTGTAGAGGTCGACGGAAAGTCCGCTTCTGCGTTCTATCGCGACGGTGTTTATGCCGCTTACGGTCGGGCAGGAGAACTCTGTGCCGATAAGTACGACTATGTTGTTTAACGCGGGTTCGTCAGCGAGGATTTCCGAACCTTCGTTTTCGTCGGTCGTTCCGTCGCCTTCGGGAACTTCGGGAGTCTCTTCCGTTTCGGAGAGGGTGGTTATGCCGTCGGTGACCTTGCCGTAAACAGCCGCGCGGGAAGCGGGATCGAGAGCTACGGATCCGACGGTCGCGTTTTTAGCGAGGGTCATCGTCGAATACTTGAGTTCGACCGCCGAAGATATGTTCGCGTTGACGTTGAGCGCCGCCACGTTGTCTGCGACGAATTTCGCGTTTTCGCCTTCGCCGAACGCTATCGCGCCTTTGATATTCGCTTTAGCGGCTTTGACGGTAACTGTGCCGTTAGCCTGTGCGGAAGAGGCGAGCGTAAACTCGTTCGCGTTGATATTCATCGTGCCTACGGTGACGGACGAAGCAAGAACTACGTTTGCGCAGGGGGTCGCGAATTCAATCGTGCCCGCCTGAAGCAGACCTTTCGCGATATAGCTGTCGCCCTTCTTTGTGCCGATGTATATGGTCTTTTCCGTATCCGCGCCTTCGTCGTATTTAAGCGTGCCCGTTACGACGAGAGAGTGACCGTTGAGGTCTATGTTGTACGCGCGGCTTATCGTAAGGTCGCCGTCTACGGTGACGTCTTTGTCGAGGACGAAATATTTGCCTTCGTCGTAGTTCATGAAGTCTTCTGCGCTCTTGACGAATATCTTGTCCTTGTTGACGAAGTATATCGGCAGCGCTATCGCCAGAACTATAGCCACGATCACGACCGCGGAAACGACGGCGATGAGTATGCGCTTTTTCTTCTTTACCGAAGTCTCCTTAAGTTTGGGTTTGAGAGCTTCGTTCATTTCCTCCGCGCCGGGGACGGCGGTTTCGGATTCGTCGATAACGGGAGTATCGTCGTCGACGACGTTTGTCGTTTCTTCTTTTTCTTCCATATCCTTTTCTTCTTCCTTGACCTCTTCTTCGGGTTCGGGAGCGTTGTCCTTTTCTTCGCTTACAGAGAGCAGAGTGCTTGTTTCTTCTGCGCGCGGCTCAACCGTTTCGACGGGTTCGTCCACGAAGTCGGGATGCTCGTCCAGCGGGATGTCGTCCGCGAGAAGGGCGTCTTTTTCCTTGTCGACGCCTTCTGGCATAAAGTCTTTTTCTTTGTCGTCCATTTTCAGTCCTCCTTGATGAACTTTTCTATAAGGGCGCAACTGTCGCCGTAATATACGCCGCTTGCCTTCGCGTTCTTTTCGTTCATCGACCTGAAGGCGTTGTCCTTTTCGTCGTAAGAACGGTACAGCACGTAGGGCACGGGGTCTGACGTATGAGTTTTGAGTTTTATCGGCGTCGGATGGTCGGGCGCGATAAGAATGCTGAACTCAACGTTAGCCTCCCTCAGCTTTTCTACAATATATTGTACCACAACGCGGTCTATCAATTCAACAGATAAAATCTTGTGTTTAAGATCTCCCTGGTGGCCGCACTCGTCGGGGGCTTCCATATGCACATACACATAATCGCAACCTTCTTTGAGAAGGGCGTTGAACGCGCTTTCCGCCTTTCCCGCGAAGTTGGTTTCGTATGTTCCGCACGCGCCTTCTACCTCGATGACTTTCATCTTTGCGCCTATGCCTATGCCTTTTATCAGGTCGACCGCGCTTATCACCGCGCCTTTGAGTCCGTACTTTTCTTCGAACGGAGACAGAGCGGGACGGGTGCCTTCGCCCCAAAGCCAGATACTGTTGGCGGGGTTTTTACCCGCTTTTACTCTCGCGACGTTCACGGGATGATCCTTGAGCAGGTCGTACGATCTTTTCATCAGAGAGAGCATCTCTTCGCCGTAAAGAGCCTTGGGCAGATAGTCGGTCACTTTTCTGTCCGAAATGTCGTGCGGGGGAGTGAACTCAGTGCCGAGTTTCGCGTTGTGCTTTACCAGGCAGTGACGGTAGCTCACGCCGCTGTAAAAGCAAAGATCGTCCGTACCCAGTTTGCTTTCTATGAACGCTATCAGCTCTTTCGCTTCAGCGGTGGATATCTCGCCCGCGCTGTAATCGACCATCGTCTTGTTTTCGTAAGGCTCGTCTTCCGACAGCGTGACGAGGTTGCATCTTATCGCTATGTCGGTGTCTTTGAGGTCTATGCCTATGCTGAGAGCTTCGAGAGGGGAGCGGCCGCTGTAATAGCGTGCGGGGGAGTAGCCCAGCACAGCCAGGTTGGCTACGTCGCTGCCGGGCTTCATGCCGTCGGGCACCGTCTTTACC
Source organism: Candidatus Ornithoclostridium faecavium (assembly GCA_018714045.1). GTDB lineage: Bacteria > Bacillota > Clostridia > Christensenellales > UBA3700 > Ornithoclostridium > Ornithoclostridium faecavium. Next base: position 4,703 of record DVNX01000012.1, on the reverse strand, counting down.
AGTCCCAGTTCGCCTTTTGCGCACAGCGCGTCTATATTGGGTTTGTCCGCGACTTCGAGAGGGGTCTTGCCGCCCAGTTCGTCTATCGGATAATCCGCCATTCCGTCGCCTAATATAACGACGTATTTTTTGTTTTCGTTTTTCATAAACGTATCCTTTAAACGTTATCCCGCGCTTTGCGTTTTGCACGCGAGTGCGAGGAAGCGTTTTATATTTATTGTTATAGTGTATCGCGCCGCGACCGAAAAGTCAAGCGTTGACCGAAGCGGCTTTTAATAATGCGCGCGACGTATTTGTATAAAAGTATTGATTAAAAAGGTCGGATATGTTACAATTAACAGGACGATAAAGGAGGATTTATGTCAGAAACAGTAAACATGAACTACGGCTGGAAGTATTCCGCCGACTTTAAAGAGGAGTATCTGAGCGCTACTTTTGACGACAAGGCGTTTCAGACCGTCAATATACCGCACGCCAACAAGGAAATACCTTACAACAACTTTGACGAAGAAATGTATCAGTTCGTCAGTTGCTACCGCAAGACGATACACGTCCCCGAAAGCTGGAAGGGCAAAAAGCTCGTCCTGAGTTTCGAGGCGGTCGCGAACTATGCCGAAGTATACGTCAACGGCAAGACCGCGTTCGCTCATAAGGGCAGTTATACTGAATTCAACGGCGATATCGCGCCTTTCGTGGAATACGGAAAGGACAACGTGATCGCGGTCAAGGTCGACAGTACGGAAAGGGCGGAGATACCCCCGTTCGGCGGCGTAGTCGACTATCTTGTATACGGCGGCATTTACCGCGAAGTCTATCTTTACGTTCACGACGGCGTTTACTGCAAGAATCTGCGCCTTACTCCCGTAGACGTCCTTACGGCTCCCAAGCTTGACGTAGAGGCGGTCTTGAGCGACGATATGAGCGGAATTCCCGTAAAAATAGAACTCACCGCGGCGGACGGCTCCAGGGTAGCCGGCTCCGACGTCATCGCGAGCGGCAACAAAGTTCACGCTCTTCTCGAATGCGGCGGCGTAAAACTGTGGGATACCGAAAATCCCAACCTCTATACCGTCACCGTGACTTTCGGCACAGAAAAGGTAGTCGGAAAGACGGGCTTCAGAACGTGCGAATTCAGAAAGGACGGCTTCTATCTCAACGGTAAGCTGCTTAAGATAAGAGGTCTCAACCGTCATCAGTCCTATCCTTACGTCGGTTACGCTATGCCCAAGTCGGCGCAGGAAGCGGACGCGATATATCTGAAACAGGAACTGGGCGTAAATCTCGCGCGTACCTCTCACTATCCCAACAGCAAACACTTCCTCAACAAGTGCGACGAACTGGGACTTATGGTATTTACCGAGATACCGGGCTGGCAGTACGTAAGCAAAAATCCCGAATGGAGAGAAATGTGTCTGCAACACGTACGCGAGATGATAGATCAGGATTACAATCATCCCTGCATCATCCTTTGGGGCGTGAGAATAAACGAGAGCGGCGACGACGACGAACTTTATACAAAGACCAACGCGCTCGCGCACTCCCTCGACAAGACCAGACAGACGGGCGGCGTAAGATGCATACCCAGAAGCCATCTTCTCGAAGACGTTTATACATACAACGACTTTATACACTCGGGCGGAAAGATAAGACTTCTCCCAAAATTCGTTGTCGCGGGCAACGTTCCTTATCTCGTAACCGAGCACAACGGACATATGTTCCCGACCAAGACTTTCGACCACGAAAAAAAGAGACAGGAACACGCTATCCGTCACGCGCGCGTTCTCGACAAAATGTACGGCACGAAGGGCATCAGCGGCGTCATCGGCTGGTGTATGAGCGACTACAATACGCATAAGGACTTCGGCAGCGGCGATAAGATCTGCTACCACGGCGTTTCGGATATGTTCCGTATAGACAAGCTGGCGGCGAACGTATACCGTATGCAGGGCAAAAAACCCGTGCTGGAAATTTCTTCCAATATGGAAATAGGCGACGTCGCGGGCGGTCAGGTAGGAACCGTTTATATGTTCACCAACTGTCCGACGGTCAGAATGTACAAGAACGGCGTGCTCATCAACACGTTCGATATGATAGAGGAGTACGGCAAGAGCAAAGAGTTCAAAAACCTTCCGACCCCGCCCGTACCTCTCGACGACGTTATAGGCGATCAGCTTGAAAAGGACGAGCAGTATAAGTTCAGCAAGCACGACGCGGCTCAGCTCAAGAAAGCGCTGCTTGCTGTCAAGAAACACGGCACTTTCGGCGGCATCTTCCGTCATCCGTTCATACTTATCAAGAACCTTATCAAGTACAAACTTTCGGTAGACAGCATAACGATGCTTTTCGGCAAATATGTTACAAGCTGGGGCGGCAAGCAGGTCACCTATAAGTTCGAAGGTCTCAACTCTAACGGCGAAGTCGTCGTCACGACTGAAAAAGGCTCCGTGTTCAAGGCAAGTCTGTACGCGAAAGCGGACAGCGATAAGCTGGTAGAGGACGAGACTTACGACGTCACCAGAATAGTCCTTAAAGCCGTTTCGCAATGCGGCAACGTGCTGCCTTACGACAATACCGCGATAAGCATAAAGACGACGGGACCGATAGAGGTCATAGGCGAGACCAACGTCGCGCTCATCGGCGGACAGAGAGGCGTCTGGATAAAGACGACGGGCAAAAGCGGTAAGGCTACCGTTACCTTCTCTGCGGGCAAACTCGGCGAAAAGACCCTTGAATTCGAGGTGGTAAAGAAATAAGGAAAAATCGCATTTTATCAACACGGATACAAAAATCCCTTGCTTTTCGGCAGGGGATTTTTTATGCTTTCATCATGCGGAACGCCTGCGTGTGAGGCGTGCAGACGACTGAAAAATCCTCTTGAAATGAATAAAAGACGGGTATATAATAAAAGCATAAAGAGGCGAGGTGATGATCATGAAAGACAAACTCGGCGCAAGGGTATGGCTCGGCATAATACTTTTCGGCTTAGCGGGACAGATAGCCTGGATGGTCGAAAATATGTACCTGAACGTATATCTTTACAAAACGGTAACGTACGATCTCAACGCGACAAGCGCTATGGTCGCGGCAAGCGCGGTAGTCGCCACGGTCGTCACGCTTTTTGCGGGCGGACTTTCGGACAAGGTCGGCAAACGCAAGATATTCATTAGCACAGGCTACGTTCTCTGGGGGCTGAGCGTGTTTGCGTTCGCTCTGATAACAAAGGAAAACTCTGAAAAATTCTTCCCGTCGGCAAACGCTGTCGCTCTGACTACGGTGATGATAATCGTTATGGACTGCCTGATGACCGCGATAGGTTCTACCGCCAACGACGCCGCATTCAACGCGTGGATAACGGACGTGACGACTTCCGATAACAGGGCTAAAGCAGAAGGCGTATTGCAGATAATGCCCCTCGCCGCGCTGCTTGTCATATTCGGCATATTCGATTCGTTTACGCAGAAAGGGCAGTGGATGATTTTTTTCGGCGTACTCGGCGCGATAACGACGGCTATGGGCATAATAGGCATATTCATTCTTAAGGACAGCCCCGATCTTAAACCCAAATCGGGCAATTTCTTTAAAGAACTGGGGTACGGATTCCGTCCGTCTGTCGTAAAGAAAAACCGCGATCTTTATCTCATCTACGCCGCGATATGTATAATCGGCATAGCCAACAATATTTATATGACCTATCTTATCATATACGTGGAATATTTCCTCGGTATAAAAGATTACGTGCTGATGCTCGGCGCAATACTCATACTTTCCGCCGTATTCAGCGTGCTTTTCGGTTTCTTACGCGGAAAGATATCTCTTAAGATCCTTTTGCCCGCCGCGCTTGCAGTGTATACGCTGGGCGGGCTTATGATGTTCTTTGCACGCAATATCTGGTTCGTTTCGGTGTCGGGAATAATAATGATGACGGGCTATCTGTGGGAAATGGCGCTTCTTTCGGCGTGTATGCGCGACAATACCCCTGCGGATAAGATAGGGCATTTCCAGGGTATAAGAATGGTTTTCAGCGTACTTATCCCGATGTGCGTGGGTCCGTTCATCGGCGCTTACGTAAGCTCGACGAGCAACGGCGTTTACGTAGATCCGACCACGGGCGCAGAACAGCCCGTGCCGACCAATTACATATTCCTCGCCGCGGTGATAGTCAATCTTCTGATCGTTATCCCTATGGCGTTCATGCTTTTCACAAGGATAAAGCAAGAGCCTGAACAGGAAATAATAACAGAAGATACGCCGCCCGCCGAAAATAACGAAGACGGCGGCACAGAAGAAAAAACAAAAGAGGATTGAGTCGCGGGGCGACAGCCATGTAGGCTTCGCTTTTTGTAACAAGTTTCAAAACGCGACAGCCGACCAATGCCGCGGTCACAGCCACGGGGTGGCGGCCAAATCGGCTTCGCTTTTTGTAACAAGTTTCAATACGCGATAGCTGACTAATGGTGCGGTCACACCGTCGGTGCATCCATCCATTTTTTATATTTCAAACTTTATTTTCATCATTCATACGAGGTTTTTATTTGTTGCAGTAAGTCACGCTTAGCGATAGCCGACTAATGTTCCCCGTCACACGGGGTCGCGGGGCGGCAGCCATGTAGGCTTCGCTTTTTGAAACAAGTTACGTTTAGCGACAGCCGACCAATGCCGCGGTCACAGCCACGGGGTGGCGGCCAAATCGGCTTCGCTTTTTG
>DVNX01000108.1 GCA_018714045.1 Candidatus Ornithoclostridium faecavium | reverse complement strand
TTCCCGTACCCAGGTTTTGTCCGTTGAATTTAAGGTATATATTGTTGAAAAACTCGGATATTTCGTTAAACATACCTTTTGACATCCAGAACTTAAGCTCACTGTTCGCTTCTTTATTAACGGGACTTTCGCTTATCTTTTTCTCGTATTCGGCGCACTTTTCCTCATCGACAAGTCTTAGCACGTCCAGCAATCTTCCGTAATATTCCGTCATCGCCGCATATCTTAAAAGACCGTTATCGCTGTTTATAAGCACGTACGTCGCGATAAGGTTCGCGTCCTCCTCTCTCATTATCCCGATAGAATGAGCCATCTCGTGCGCCGTCGTGAATATTACATCGGTTGCGGGAGCCTGTTTGTTTACGTTGGCTTCGCCTATCGGCGTAAAAGTTATCCCGATAAGATACAGTTCGCTCATCAGTGCGGAAGAAGCCATCCCTTTCGCCTTGGGAACGTAAACGTCATAATACGGGTCGTCAAGTTTCGCGTACTCTTTTGCTATTATTTCGGAAAGTTCGCTTACGGAATAGTTGCAGACAGGAAACCCGTTTTCGTCTCTTTCGAGAGAATAAGCGATATCCATAAAGTCCGTCATAAATTCATCTATCGCTTCAAGCTGCTCTGCTTCAGTCAGATCTCCGTTCTTATAAATGTCGAGAGGCGGTTTTTCTCTGTTATACGCGAAAGAAGTGTCCAGCATATATATCGACACGACGCAAAGAACGGTGGCTATTAGCGTGGTAAAAGAACAGAGTCCGCGCACCGTCCTGCGTTTAGCGAGAGATACTATTCCTTTTATTATCAGAAAAAGCGCGACTATGACAGCAACGCATACCAGTACTTCGAAAAGAGAAAAAGGAAGCGCGGAGGAAAGCCTTCCGAGGGAGTTCGTAAACGCAAAAGTGACCGTCCTCGTCGCCTGTTCGCTAAGCGCGGTATCCTGACTGATAACGGCAACGGTCACGATAAGGATAACGGCAAGCAGGATCATTACGCCGTTGAAAATCATTCTGACTTTGTATTTATCCATATCCGCCTCCGTTAATGCCTCTTTTGCTTTCTGCCGCCCGCAAAACGCATATAAAACGTTTTTTCGCTTATATCTCTTCGTGTAAAATAAAAACTTTTACCGCATAAATTGCATATCTTGTCTCAGTCTTTTCCTTCGCCTGAGTTTTTTGTATTCCCGCTTTCCGAAGAAGGTTTCTTCTCACCGTCGTTGCCGTATGTATTTTCGTCTTTTCCGTCCTTATCCGAGTCTTTCCCGTTCGCGCTCCCGCCGTCGCCGTAGCCGTCGAATACGTCTCCGTCCAAAGGCTCGACGCTTGCAGCAGTAACAGTTTCAGAGCTTTCGGGTCTTCCTGAATTGCGCCTGCTTCCGCCGACGTATTTATTGACGATCTTGCTCAGATTGACGAAAACGAACCTGTAAAGAGGGTCGTATACGCAAAAAGCGACAAGTCCCGCAAGCATGAGAAGAGGCAGCGTCCATTTTATCCCGAAAATATTTATGTCTGCGATAACCACTTTCATAAGCGCAAGACAGCCGTAGAATGCCGCAGCGAAAAAGCCGAGTTTTACGACTGTTATCACGACGATCTTAGCCCACTTTGGCAGCTTTATCTTTTCAGACGGATAAAAAACGAAATCTAAAGCGTACGCGATTATCGCGTATGGCGCGTAAAACATTATGAACGGCAAAGCCTTTATATTTACCGCTAAAAAGCCGATAAGCCCCGCCGCAACGTAAGAAAAAATCGCCCCGCCTATCGACTTTTGAGTCAGCGGAAGCGATATTGCCAGCGCCGCGATCACAGAAATAGCTATGCTCATCGTAGACACGTAAGCCTGCGCCACGACCGCAATGACCGCGATAGCCGCGGAAACTGCGGCGATAGCTATTTTGTAACTGCGCCTCATTTCAGCAACAGGGGATAAGATCCCCGCCCATCATTTCGCAACAACAGTCGCAGCATATCAGCGTCGAACATGTGTTGCAGCAGGTCGTCGTATTGTCCATGCCGGGATCGCCCTGCTGAGGACGCGCGTAGCCGCCTCTCTGCTGAGCATACGGGTCGCCTTGCTGCTGCCCGGCATTGTTCGCGCCCGCATTGCCTGCGCCCGCGCCGTTCAGCATGTTGGTGAGTTTTGTATAACTTTTCTTGTATTTCTCGTTGTTCGGGTCGAGCGTAAGCGCGAGTTCAAGCTGTTTTTTGCTCTCAACGTGCCAGTTGCGCTTGAAATAGACGATAGCCTGAACGTAATGCCATTCAGCATCGCGCGATTCGACCATATCGAGTTTTTCCTGAGCCTCGTCCAGTTTTCCTTGCTTTATCAGTTCTTCGACGGATCCCAGAGAGCTGCCGCTTTCGGTAACGGATACTCTCCTCTGAAGATCTTCCATACAGTCGGCGTAAGCCCTGTCCAGTTCGCCGAGAGCGCGGCTCGCCTGAGCGCCTTCCTCGCCTTCGCGGAAGCGCAGTTCTTCATACTTGCGCCTGAGCGCGCGGTACGCGTTTTCGACCTGTTCCTGAGTCGCGTCGTTTTTAAGTCCGAGTACTAAATACGGATCTTTTGCTTGCACTTATCCTTCCTCCTTAACAGTCTGTCGGTCTGTTCTCTGAGACCGTACCAGACGATATTGGTGACAACCCCTTCGTAATTTTTAAGAGTGACGTTGTCGAAAGCGTTCATTATCTCCTTGCAACAGCAATTGAGGATAAACGCCGCGTCGCCCCCTTTGTCGTTTACAAAGGTTTCTCTGTCTTTATATTCGTAATTTATAAGAAAGGCGTTGAATTCGCCTTTTTTCGCGTCTTCGTCCGCGTCGTCGAAAGCGTCCGCGAAATATACCCACCTTCCCAGGTTGTACATCATGTCGCCCGCCGCTTCAACGTAATCCTTTCCCGCGTAAAGCTTAGTCAGTTCTTTGAGTATCGTCGCGAACTGGTGCGCGATAAGATCTACGTTTTCGCACTTCTCGGCTTCGAGCCTGTTCAGCTCCGTAAATCCCGCGCGTATTATCTCAGCGGCTTCCGGGGCTTTTTTACACGCCTTTTTGAAATGTCTTTTTATGACCAGCGCGTCCGCAGCCTTCTTTGCGAAGCTTTTGTCGTCCGCGACGTCGTCGACCGCTTTGTAATGCGCTAAGATAGTATTCGCATCCACTATCTTTTCCATAAGCGGGCTGTTCTTTACGACGGATTTTTTCCTCAGCGGATTGAGTATGCAGACTTCGTTGCTTATAGATATTTCCGTGCCCGTAAGCGCGTGTATGAACACGCTGAAAAAGGTCATATCGTAATTGGTCGTCAGCCTCATCGTCTGACCGCAACGCTTCCCGATACTTTTACACAGACCGCAGTAAAAAGCGCGGTACAGCGTAAAGTCCTTGATGAACATATTGGGTTTGTCAGGTATAACGTAACCGAACATTACAGCACGAATCCTATCTTTTCTTTTACTTCTTTAAGCGTCTTTTCAGCGATGACGGAAGCTCTTTCAGCCCCGTATTTAGCAACCTGCATAAGATACCATTCGTCGCTCCTGAACTCTTCGTAACGTTCCCTGAACGGACGGAGCATCTCGACTACCGCTTCCGCAGTCGCTATCTTGAGATGACCGTACATCTTGCCTTCGAACTCTTTTACGAGGCTGTCCATATCCTGCTTCCTCGCGATGGAAAGTATCGTAAGAAGATTGGATACGCCAGGCTTGTTTTCGGGATCGTATATTATTTCGGAGCCGCTGTCCGTGACCGCTTTCTTTATCTTCGAAATAATTTCCTTTTCGCTGTTCAGAACGCCTATGACTGCGTTGGGATTGGGGTCGGATTTACTCATCTTCGCCAGCGGGTTCTGCAGACTCGCTATCTTTGCGCCCATCTTTCTCACTCTCGCTTCGGGCACAGTGAAAGTGTCGCCGTATATATTGTTGAAGCGCAGCGCGATATCTCTCGCTATTTCAAGATGCTGACGCTGATCGATACCGACGGGTACGACGTCAGTCTTGAAAAGCAGTATGTCCGCCGCCATGAGAACGGGATAATCCATAAGACCCATATTGATATTGTCCGCATGTTTTTCAGACTTTTCTTTGAACTGGGTCATTCTGTTCATCTCGCCGACGTAAGTATAGCAATTCAGAAGCCATGACAGTTCGCTGTGCTCGTGAACGTGTGACTGCAAATACAGTATGCTGTTTTTAAAGTCAATTCCCGCAGCAAGCAGAAGTGCTAACATATCGAGAGAATTTTTGCGCAGCGCGGCAGGATCCTGTCTTACCGTTATAGTATGCAGATCCGCGACTTCGAAAATGCAGAAATTGTTTTCTTCGTTCTGTATCTCTCTCCATTCGTTTACAGCGCCGATGTAGTTGCCGAGTGTCATTATGCCCGAAGGCTGGATACCGCTGTAAATAACTTTTTGTTTCATTTTATGCCTCTGTTAAAAATATATTTGCATTATTATAACACAAATATAACTCTTTCGCAAAGATTTTATATATTATTAAAGGCAAAATGAGGTACTTTGCGTCATTTACCGTTTAAATTTATCATAGTAATGTAAAAACAGTATTAAAAAGAGCTTTTTTTCGCAAAAAAACCGCATTTCGGACTTTTTGCCTCTTTACAGCGACTTAAACGTTCTGTATAATTGAATTATGGAAGATTTTAAAAAGACTATTTTCGAAAAAGAAAAACAATTTTTAAGTCCTTACGCCTGCCGCTCCGATATGACGAAAGGCAGAGTACGCGAAGAAAAGCCGTGTCCTTTACGTACGGACTTTATGCGCGACCGCGACCGCATAGTGCACAGCAAGTCGTTCAGAAGGCTCAAACACAAGACTCAGGTATTCATATCCCCTGAAGGCGACCATTACCGCACCCGCCTCACGCACACTCTCGAAGTCGCGCAGATAGGCAGGACGATAGCGCGCGCACTTAACCTCAACGAAGACCTTATCGAGGCGATAGCGCTCGGACACGACCTGGGACACACCCCGTTCGGACACGCGGGAGAAAGCGTGCTGGATAAACTTATAGAAGGCGGCTTCTCTCACAACGAACAAAGCCTTAGGATAGTCGAATTTCTCGAAAACGACGGCAAAGGTCTCAACCTCACTTTTGAGGTAAAGGACGGTATCGTCAATCATAAGTTCAGCGGAAAACCGACAACATTAGAAGGTGAAATAATCAAATATGCCGACAGGTTCGCATACATAAACCACGACATAGAAGACGCGATCACCGCGGGGGTTCTTAAAGAATCCGATCTGCCCAAAGACTGTACAGAGGCTCTCGGGCACAGCAAGAGCGCGAGGATCAACAGCCTTATACTCGATATCGTCAACAACAGCTACGGCAAGCCGTACGTAAAGCAATCCCCTCAATTCGAAGAAATGCACCTTAAGCTGCACAAATTCATGTTCGCAAGCGTATATACAAATCCCGTCGCTAAAGCGGAAGAGAAAAAGACGCTTGCGCTCATCGAGCTTTTGTTCGATCACTACATGAACCACCCCGAAGAACTACCAGACTTTTTCCGTTCTCTTCTCGAGACCACCCCGAGAGACCGCGTCGTAGGAGATTATATCGCCAGCTTTACCGACAGATACGCGGTGCGTACCTTCCACGAGATATTCACCCCGAGAGGCTGGAACGTATGATAAGAAATCAGAAAAACGCATAAATCACAATAATAATAAAACAGATATAACCGACACGGGCACGCAATTTATGCGTGCTCATTTTTATTTCATTTCCGTCAAATAAGATAAGCACGAAACGCAGAAATACGCAAAGAAAGTTCCAGACAAATTAATATAAAGCGGTTAAAACTAAAATACCTTTTAGAGGTAAGACTTCGCGTTAACTCTCTGAAAACGAATATAACAGGCTCGTCGAAACAGTCGTAAAAAAACAATCAACCAACGTACAAAAGAAAGTGTGCAACGTAACGGAAACGCCGCCCTTTACGGACGGCGTTTTGATCTGTTTTGACCAACAGCGACTTATCAGTTGATCTGAGTGACCCAACCGAATTCGTCGGGATATTTTTCCTGCTGGATACCCGTTATCTTATCGTAAAGGAACGCGGTTATCTCGCCCATCTTGCCGCCGTTGACGACCATATCCTTACCCTTGTAGCCGATGACGCCGACAGGAGAAATGACTGCTGCGGTACCCGTACCGAAGCACTCTTTGAGCGTACCGTCTTCATAAGCCTTGACGACCTCTTCGATGGATATTCTTCTCTCGCTTGCCTTGTAGCCGTACTTTTTGAGGACTTCGAGGCAGCTCTTTCTGGTGATACCCGGCAGGATGCTTCCGACCAGCTGAGGAGTCACGACCTCGTCGCCGATGACGAAGAAGATATTCATGCTGCCGACCTCTTCGACGTACTTATGTTCTTTTCCGTCCAGCCAGAGAGCCTGGTCGTAACCGAGAGCGTTCGCCTTTTCGCCGCCGAGCAAAGAGCAAGCGTAGTTGCCCGAACATTTAGCTTCACCCGTACCGCCGATAAACGCTCTTACGAGAGTGTCTTCGACGAGTATTTTGGTCGGTTCGAGACCGTGAGCGTAATAGCTGCCGACAGGCGACAGGATTATGCAGAACACGTATTTCTTGCTTGCGTGCACGCCGAGGACTTCCTCGTTCGCGAACATGAACGGACGGATATAGAGCGCGGTGCCGGGCTTAGTCGGTATCCACTCGCTTTCGAGCTTGAGCAGTTCGAAAAGCGCAGGCTTTACGACGTTTGCGTCGAACCGGGGCATGCACATTCTCTTTGCGGAATTGTTCATTCTGACGAAGTTATCGTCTATACGGAAAACGGTGATCTTACCTTCGTCGTTCTTATACGCTTTCGCGCCCTCGAAAATACTCTGCGCGTAATGCAGAACGTTGGTAGCGGGAGCCATCGGGAAAGAAGCGTAAGGAACGATCTCAGGTTCTTTCCACGCGCCGTTTTCGTATTCCATCACCAGCATATGATCGGTAAAATACTTACCGAAACCGAGCTTGGAAAAGTCGGGTTTTTGCTTCAATACATTTGATTTGGTTATTTTCATAAAACCACCCCGTAATTTGTTTTCTTATTTGTCAAAACCGAAAAATCCCTCGCCCGTGTAAGTTATCTGAGCTTTTCCCGAGGAGACGTCGGTCAGTTTTTCAATAAGCGCATTTTCGTTATCAAGCGTGACCGCAAAATTCAAAGTCACCTTGTCGCCGTATTCCGTCGCCGTTATCTGAGCGCGTTTTTCAGCTTCGTCCGAAAGTCTTCTGAAATCTGAATAATCGCAGACGACCTCATAGAATTTCGCGCGGTCGCACCGCACTACTTTAGCGTTGTCGAGAGCTTCCGAAACGCTTCTCGAATACGCGCTCACCAGTCCGCCCGCACCCAGCTTGATCCCGCCGAAATAACGGGTCACGACCGCAAGCACCATCCTCACGTTACGCTTTTTCAGCACCTCGAGCATAGGCATGCCCGCCGTGCCCTGCGGCTCTCCGTCGTCGGAAAAGCGCTGCTCTGTATTCTCTCTGTTTGATACGAACGCATAACAGTTGTGCGTCGCGTCAGAATACTTTTTCGATATTTTCTTTATTTCGTCAAAAGCCTGTTCCGCGTTTTCTATAGGCACGAGCGTCGTTATGAAACGCGATCTGTTTATCACGATCTCGTATTCGCTCCTGCCTGTTACGCAGAAATAGCCGTCGCTCATTGAGCTTTTACCCTGACGTGAACTTTTTTGCCTTTATGCAGGATGAAGCCCTTTTCGAGCATTTCGTCGCTTATGCTGTAATCGAATCCTTCGACCTTTTCTTCGTCTACCTTTACGCCGCCGCCCGTGATAAGGTTTCTCGCTTCGCTCTTCGACTTGCAGACGCCGACAGCGCACATGATATCTATGATATTGTTAACGCCCTTTGCAACGCTGACTTCCGGCATATCGTCGCCCTGTCCGCCGAAAGCCGCTCTTGCCTGTGCCTGAGCCTTATCTGCTTCTTCTTTACCGTGAACTATCGCGGTGACCTCATAAGCCAGTCTTTCCTTAGCCGCATTGATACGTTCGTCCTTGTATCTGCAAAGTTCCTCTATCTCGCCGAGGTCGACGTAGGTCAGCAGTTTAAGGCATTTTTCTACGTCTGCGTCAGCCGTATTTCTCCAGTACTGATAGAAATCGTAAGGAGAGGTCTTAGCGGGATCCAGCCATACCGCGCCAGCCTGAGTCTTGCCCATCTTCTTTCCTTCACTGGTAGTAAGAAGCTGGAATGTCATCGCAAACGCGGGAGCGCCCTCCTTTCTTCTGATGAGGTCTGCGCCCGCCAATATATTCGACCACTGGTCGTCGCCGCCGCATTCGAGTTTGCAACCGTAATGCTTGTAGAGATACAGGAAATCGTAAGCCTGCAAAAGCATATAGCTGAATTCGAAGAAAGAAAGTCCTCTTTCCATACGCGTCTTGAAGCATTCTGCCGTCAGCATCTTGTTGACGGAAAAGCTTGCGCCGATATCTCTCATAAACTGCAGAAAATTGAGGTTGTCCAACCAGTCGGCGTTGTTTACCATGATAGCTGCGTTTTCTCCCTCGAAAGAGAAAAATCTGGACATCTGCTTTTTAAAGC
>DVNX01000107.1 GCA_018714045.1 Candidatus Ornithoclostridium faecavium | reverse complement strand
TGCAACGCTCGAACGCGCGGTAGAAATCAGCCTTGCGTATAAAGACAGCAAAAACCTTCTTTTTTCTCCGTCGACGTCCAGTTTCGACAGATATACCGACTACGTGCAGAGGGGCAGGCATTTCGACGTGATAATAAAGGCGTTTGCAAATGGCTGAGCGCAGAAAGGCTCTCGTTGCGGACAAGATACTGCTTCTGACCGCGCTCACTCTCGCTCTTTTCGGGATACTCATGCAATACAGCGCGAGCAGCTATATCGCTCTTAATCAGACGGGCGACGCGTTTTATTACGTGAAAAAACAGACAGTGGCTCTTGTCGTAGCGCTGGTCGCGGCTTTTGCAGCGTCGAGAATAAAGTTTGAAATCCTCAAAAAGTTTTCGCTCGCGCTTCTTGTCGTTTCGGCGGTGCTTCTCGCGCTTGTTTTCGTGCCTGGTCTCGGCGTCGAAAAGTACGGCGCGACGCGCTGGCTCAATCTGGGGTTCACGACTTTTCAGCCGTCCGAACTCGCGAAATTCGCGCTAATGATATTCATCGCTTCCAACCTTTCAGAAAGGAGCAGCGCGCGCTTCCGCGATATGATCGGTATACTTCTGGCGACCCTTGCGATATGCGCTCTCGTCATGCTCGAACCCAATATGTCGATAACCGTATGCATAGGTATATGCGTTCTTCTTATGCTGTATATCGGCGGGTGCGGTTTAAAGCAGTTCGCGGTAATGGCGATACCCGTTGTCGTCGCGATACCTCTTCTCATCCTCGCGGAACCTTACAGACTCAAGCGCCTTCTCGCGTTCATCGACCCGTGGGCGTCGCCGCTCGGGGAAGGGTATCAGCTTATCCAGTCGTATTATGCGCTCGGTTCGGGCGGCTGGTTCGGACTGGGGCTGTTCAACAGCAGACAAAAATATATGTTTCTGCCTTTTGCCGAAAGCGATTTCATATTCGCGGTCATAGGAGAGGAACTGGGACTTATCGGCTGCATTTTCGTCATAGCTCTTTTCTGCGTTCTCATATGGCGCGCGGTGGTCATAGCATCGAAAGCCGTAAACAGATTTCAGACTTACGTCGCTGCGGGGGTAGGTATAGTGATAGCGGTGCAGACCTTGCTGAATATCGCTGTCGTCAGCGGTTCAATACCACCTACGGGGCTTCCGATGCCGTTCATAAGTTCGGGAGGCAGCTCTCTCGTAGTATTCGCGGCGGCTGTAGGCTTGCTCGAAGGCATAGCGCGCAATTCACAAATCCGACGGTCTTTCCATAAAATGTATTAAGTAATTACGCTTTGCGTAAGGAGAGAACGATGAGTAAATACGTTATCCGCGGAGGGGAGAGAGTCTGCGGCGATATAAAGATCAAGGGAGCAAAGAATTCGGTGCTCACTTTGCTGGCGGCTTGCGTGCTTGCCGACGGAGTGATCGTATTGCACGACTGTCCGCATATCACGGACGTCGACACGATGCTGGAAATACTTAAAAAACTGGGCTGTAAAATTGTAAGAAACGACGATGACGTCACGGTGGACAGCAGGGACGTATCGTGCGGAAAGATACCGTGCGAACTGGCGAGCGAACTCAGGTCGTCGGTATTTATTCTGGGGCCGCTTCTTTCAAGGCTGAAAAAGGCGAAAGTCGCGTACCCGGGCGGATGCGATATAGGGCTGAGACCGATAGACATACACTTAGCCGGACTGCGAGAGCTGGGTGTAAAGATAACCGAAAAACACGGATACATAAACTGCGACAGTTCTTTTGCCAAAAGCAACGATATAATCCTCGATCTTCCCAGCGTCGGCGCGACGGAAAACCTCGTGATGACGTGCGTTTTTCTCGACGGCGTAAGTATAATAAGAAACTGCGCCAAAGAGCCGGAAATAGTCGATCTTCAGAACTTTCTGAACGCTATGGGCGCTAAGGTCAGCGGAGCGGGTACGGGAGTGATAAAGGTCGAGGGCGTGAAAAAACTTCACGGGACGGAATATACGCCGATACCCGACAGGATAGTCGCGGGAACCTATCTTATAGGCGCGGCGATGTGCGGCGGAGAGCTCACGCTTACGAACGTAAATCCCGAGCACCTTTCGTCCCTTCTTGCCAAATTGCCCAAAAGCAGTTGCAAAATCACGTGTGCGCGTGATAAAATAAACATGATCTGCAACGGGAGATGCGAGAGCATACCCAAAGTGGAGACCACGTATTATCCCGGTTTTCCTACCGATCTGCAAACGCAGATACTCACTTTGCAGACGGTCAGCGAGGGTACGAGCGTTATCGTGGAGAATATATTCGAGACCAGATTCAAGACGGTGCCGCAGCTTCTCAAAATGGGCGCAGACGTTACCGTGAACGGTCGTACGGCGGTGGTAAGGGGAGTAGAACGTCTTACGGGCGCCGAAGTTTCTGCGACAGATCTCAGAGGCGGCGCTTCGCTGGTGCTTGCGGGAATGTGCGCGCAGGGCGAGACCGTGGTCGACAATATCGGACACATAGACAGAGGGTATGAGGATCTTTCTCTGATCCTGCCCGAGGTGGGAGTAAAAATTAAAAGGGTTTAGCGATGAACAAAAGACTTCTGGGCATTTTCATAGCTGTGGCGATAGCGGTCGTCGTGATCGTGGTATGTTGCGTTATGTTCCTGACCGGATCGGTAGAGGTCAGGACTACGGACAACCTTACGCTCGAAGACGAGACGGTCAACGCGATAATAACGCAAAGCGGCATCAGGAAAGGCGAAAGCGTATTCGCTATCGACGAAAGCGAAGCCGTGAACGCAGTAGAAAAAGCAAATCCGACGCTCAAAGTCGTAGATATAGAAAGAAAATTCCCCAACAAAGTCGTCATCTATATTGCTGAGCGTACTCCTCTTATGGCGATAGCTTTCGAAGAGCAGGAGAGCGGAGAAAAGCTTTACGCCGTGGTAGACAACGAGCTGAAAATACTCAAGGCGACAGGTGAGGACGGCATCGTCGGGCTTACTGTCGTCGACAATTTCACGATAGCGGGAGGCGAAGACAGCGTAGGCAGTTTCGTCGGCGATAAGTCGGCATGGCTTGCGGGCGTGGTCGCGGGCGCGCAGAAAGTGAGTTTCGTTTCGTCGAGATTCACCGCTTTCGTAAAGAGCATAACTTTCGGACAGATAAACGTATCCGTAAAGACTAATACGGGCGTGACTCTCGTGCTCAAAAACGTAGAGAGCATAGACGATATGTTCGTCGGCGCTTATACTTATTACAGCACTCTGACTGACGAAGAGCAGAGAAAGAGCGGCTTCATATCCCTTACCGACAGCGGTTGGATGTGGTCGGCGATCGCGATAAACTGAAGATTCCGCCCGCTTTTAAAGCGGGCTTTGTTTTGCGTAAAATTTTGTATTTTTTATTACCTATCTGTTGACACGCTTATATTATTTTATTATAATAATTATATGAACGAAGTGTTTTTGCTGGACGTGGGCTCGGGCAAGCTGGTTTTTGCGGTTGGAAATAAGTCCGATTCGGGCGTCTACAACGTGAAAAATATCGCTTCCTGCGAGTACGACGGGTATTATAAAGGAGAGTTCCTCAATCCCGACGGGCTCGAAGAGAGCGTGCGCCAGACGATCGCCGAAAGCGGTTACCGCGGAAAGATAGGCAAACTTTACGTCGGCGTTCCCACGGATTTCGTAAAGGTCAGAAACAATCACGTGAAAAACGCTTACCGTTCTTCCCGCACCGTTACGGACGATACGCTGGACGAGCTTTACGCCCGCGGCAATATCTTTGACGGCGACGCGGATTACGTTCCGATAAACTGCAGCGCGAGAGGATTTACTTTGGACAATAAGTTCAGGTGCGTAAATCCCGTTTACGAGCTGGCGACTTATATCGACGCCGATCTGACTTATATCCTTTGCAGCAAGAAGTTCTGCGCGATGATAGAAAGAGTAGCGGCGGCGATAGGAGTGAAGAAAGTCAGTTACGTTTCGTCGTTCTGGGCGACCTGTGTGCAGCTTCTTCCCGCTGACGTGAGAGAGACGGGAGCGGCTGTATGCGACATAGGCTTTTCCAATACCTCTTTCGGCATCGTGGTCGGCGACGGTATGGAATGCGCGGCGAGCAAATCCGTCGGCGGAGCGAACATAGCGGGTGATCTCTATCAGATCCTCGATATCCCTTACGCGAGCGCGTGCACTCTCGTAAGTAAAGCAAATTTGTATCAGGAAACGGACAACGGCAGTTGTTACAACGTCGTTGTAGACGGCAAACCTCAACAATTCAACAGCTTCGGGGTGAACCGCATAATACAGGCGAGACTGGACGATTTCGTTGAGTTCATCGCGCGCTGTCTGTCTGAGACTCCCAACTTTTCTTCCGACGTCGTTTATCTGACGGGCGGAGGCATTGCGGGACTTAAAGGCGCGGCGGCATACATATCCAGGCAACTGGGCAAGAGACTGGAAACAATCGTCCCCGACGTTCCGACATACGGAAAGAGTTATTATTCTTCCGTTTTCGGTACGTTCGACGTGGCGGACAAGCTGGAAAAAAGTAAAAACGTATTGAAAAGATTTTTCGACAGATTTCGGAGGTAAACAAAATGGCAGACGGAAGCGGAAAGGCTAAGATCAAGGTAATAGGCGTAGGCGGCGGCGGTAACAATGCCGTAAACCGTATGATAGCGGCGGGCATCACCAGCGCGGAATTCGTCGCAGTGAACACCGATTTTCAGGCGCTCACTCTTTCAAACGCGCCCACCAAAGTGCAGATAGGCGCTAAACTCACGGGCGGTCTCGGCGCGGGCGCCGATCCCAACGTAGGAGAGAAGGCGGCTGAAGAGTCAAGAGAAGAACTTCGCGCTCTCTTAAAGGACGTAGACCTTCTGTTCATCACCGCAGGTATGGGCGGCGGTACAGGTACGGGCGCGGCTCCCGTCATCGCTGCGCTGTCCAAAGAACTGGGCATACTGACCGTAGCGGTAGTCACCAAGCCTTTCGCGTTCGAAGGAAAGAGGCGTATGCACAATGCCATTCAGGGTATAGAAAACCTGCGCGGTAACGTCGACACGTTGCTGGTGATCCCCAACGAGAAACTCCTCGAGGTTCTCCCCAAGGGCACCGCGATGCTCGAATCCTTCATAAAGGCGGACGACGTTCTCAAACAGGCTATCCAGAGCATAAGCGAACTCATCGTGACCCCGACCGTCATCAACCTCGACTTTGCTGATATCAGCGCAATAATGAGAAAGAAGGGTCTCGCTCATATGGGTATCGGTATCGGCGAAGGTCCCGACAAGGCTATCGAAGCGGTGAGAAACGCGGTCGAAAGCCCGCTTCTCGAAACGAATATCGAAGGCGCGAGCGGCGTTATCCTTCACGTCATGGGCGGTAAGGATATGGCTCTCGACGAGGTCGCAGACGCAAGCAGACTGGTCGAGGATATCGTCGACCCCGCGGCTAACATTATTTTCGGTACAGGTTTCGACGAAAACCTCGAAAACAAAGTCCAGGTCACCCTCATTGCTACAGGTTTCAGCGCTCCTACCGAGGACGCAAACGGCGGTTATCCGCAGAGAAGAGGCAATGCGGGTCAGACCCGTACCTCGGCGGCTATGGACAACGCGATAAGAAGACTCAACGACAGCCGTAAAAAGGAAAGCGCGTATAACGACGTCGAAGACGACAGAAGCAGAGGATATTCTCCTTATCAGCCCAATAATAACGGCGCGGCTTCACGTCGCTATGAAAACAACTACGACGGCAGAAACGACAGACCGTATAACGACGGCAGAAGCGAGCAGCCTTATGCTCCGTCAAGAGGCGAGCAGCCTTACAACGCTGGCGGAAGAGGCGAACAACCTTACGCTCCGAGAGGCGAACAGCCTTACAATAACGGCGGTTACGGCTATCAGGACGGTCGCGACGCGCGCGGCGCGGGCAATTACGGCGGCTCCTACGGCGCAAACGGCGGCGCAAGTTACGGCAACAACGGCGGTTACAACGCGGCACCGGGTTACGGCACAGGTTACGGTAACAACGGCGGCGAAGGCGCTGGCTACGGTCAGCGCGGACAGAGCTCTTACAACAATCAGCCCGAAGAAGAGGACGAAGAGAAGATCCCCGCGTTCCTCAGGGTTTTCCGCAAGAAAAAGTAATATAATTTCGGAATCATTCTGAAATCTGACTGTATCCGACCCTCGCTTTTTGCGAGGGTTTTTTTTGTGTAACAATAAACCACCGACTAAGTCGGTGCGTATCAAAAGGCTTTAGCTATGGACAAAAGAAAACCTCCTTTGTTACAATTTATGCAGGTTTGCCAACCGCATAAATTAAAGGAACAAAGGAGGAAT
>DVNX01000106.1 GCA_018714045.1 Candidatus Ornithoclostridium faecavium | reverse complement strand
ATACTTAAAATTTTAAGCGGCTACGTCTTTTCAAGACCTGCCGCTGATCTCGTTTTGAATATAAAACCCGAAAATACGCTTGAAAAGGCGCAAGATTTACTTGAAAAGACGATTCAGGCGGACAGGGTCGCGTACGAATACTGCTGTACGCCGTCCTTTTCTGTAGACGATATTTCCGAATACGTTAAGGCTTTAAGAAAAGACGCTACTTTGGGGTGTAAGGCGCTTTTGCAGATAGCAAGAGTGCTTAATTGCGCTAAAAATTTCAAATTGTCGCTTTCGAAAATACCTGAAGGCGAATGTCCGCTAATAGAAGAATACGCTGCCAATATGTTTACCGACTCTGAAGCCGAAAGAAGGATAGCCGAATCGGTAATGAACGAAACCGAACTTTACGACGGCGCATCCGCTAAACTCAGAGAGATAAGAAGCGCTATCCGCCGTACCAACGACAAGATAAAGCAAAAACTCAACGGATATATCAGCGGCGCTTACTCGAAATACCTTCAGGACAATATCGTTACGATGCGCGGCGACAGATACGTTATTCCCGTAAAAAGCGAATGTCAGGGACAGATCCCGGGTCTTGTTCACGACAGATCGTCTACGGGAGCGACCGTATTTATCGAGCCTTTCGCCGTCGTAGAA
Source organism: Candidatus Ornithoclostridium faecavium (assembly GCA_018714045.1). GTDB lineage: Bacteria > Bacillota > Clostridia > Christensenellales > UBA3700 > Ornithoclostridium > Ornithoclostridium faecavium. Next base: position 18,047 of record DVNX01000106.1, on the reverse strand, counting down.
CTCAACAACGAACTGAGAGAGCTTCTGATAGACGAACAAAACGAAATCGCGATCATTCTTCAGTCTCTTTCGTTTATGCTGGCGCAGATCGTCGACGGGATTGAAAGGTCTTTCAATCTGATAACCGAAGTCGACGTTATATTTGCGAAAGCGCGCTATGCAAGGGAGATAAAAGCCGTCGCGCCCGTACTCAACGGCGACGGCATAATAGATATCCGCAAAGGAAGACACCCTCTTATCGATCCGAGAAAAGTCGTACCCGTAGACGTAAGGCTCGGCGAAGATTTCAAGGTTCTGCTTATAACGGGACCCAATACGGGCGGTAAGACGGTAACCCTTAAACTTGTCGGACTACTTTCGCTGATGGCGTGTTCGGGCATATTCGTACCGTGCGAAGAAAACAGCAGGCTTGCCGTATTTGACGGCGTTTATTGTGATATCGGCGACGAACAGAGCATTGAACAGAGTCTTTCTACTTTCTCGTCTCACACGGTAAATCTTATAAGGATAACGGATCAGGCGGATTACAACAGTCTCGTTCTTCTCGACGAACTCGGCGCGGGAACTGATCCTGCTGAAGGAAGCGCTCTCGCGATAGCGGTAATAGAATATCTTCTTTCGAGGAATTGTCGCTGCATAACTACGACTCACTATAACGAACTTAAAGAATATTCTTACCGCGCGGAAGGAGTCAGTAACGCTTCTATGGATTTCGATCCTGAAACATTCGCGCCCGTATACAGGCTTCTTATCGGCGTTTCGGGCAGCTCCAACGCTATAAAAATCGCTTCAAAACTCGGTTTGCCTGAAAGCATAACAGAGAGGGCTACTCAGTTGCTCAGCGATGAAAAAGTAAGTTTCGACAGCATAATCGCCGCGGCGGAAAGCAGTCGCAGACAAGCTGAAGAAAGTAAAGTGAGGGCTGAAGAGCTTGAAAGAAACGCGCGGGCAGAATACGACAAAGCACGCGAACTTGTCAGACAGGCTGAAGAAAAGAATAAAAAACTCGACGAAAAACTTGCGAAAAAGGCGCAAGAGCTACTCGGCGATTATATGGAAGAAGCGGACGAGATAATCGATCAGATGCGCGAGGATTTGAAGCGCGGCGACGAACAGGCACTTTTCGACGCGAGAAAGCGCAGAAAACAGCTGGAAAACGTGCGCGTCAAAAAAGACGAAGCAGAAACAGAAGAAAGATACGAAAAGACGGGCGGCGAAATATCCGTAGGTGACAGCGTATATGTAAAGAAACTCAAAGCGACGGCGAAAGTCGAAAAGATAGACGAAAGGAAGAAGAGATATACAGTGTCCTGCGGTAATCTTACGACCGTCGTTAATTTCGACGACGTTTCCAAAATCAGGATAACGCAGGAGAAAAAGAGCCTTAAACGCCGCGTCCTTCCGGATACGACTGAAGGCTGTCCGCATGAGCTGAACGTGATCGGTCAGACGGTCGACGAAGCGACTTTCAGCGTTGATTCCTATCTTTCGAGGGCGCTTTTATGCGGACTAAAAGAGGTGAGAATAGTTCACGGTAAAGGTAGCGGAGCGCTCCGCTCGGGGCTTCACGCGTACTTTTCGAGAAATCCGCATATAGAGTCATTCAGACTCGGCAAGTACGGCGAGGGAGAGGACGGCGTAACCGTCGTTACGCTCAAATGAATTCTTATAATCTTACCTACGTTTTCGACAAGAAAAAACCGCTTAAAACCGCGCTGCTTGCGATCGCGCTCGGCGTAGATCTGGTAAATATTGCCTTTCTCGTTTCGGCGATTGGCGGCGACTATATTAAATTTGCGTTTCTTGCGGTCGGGATTGTCGTGATGCTCGCGTTGAGACTTCCGACTTTAAAGCTGACTTACACGATAAAATACGTGTTTAAAGACGGCTTGTCAGTTTACAGGATATATCCGCATAAACAAGAATTGGTATTCTGTCTTTTCGGACAGTTCGAGATTACGGCGCTCGACGACAAGCAAAAGCAAAGCATTCCCGAAAACGTTAAAAAGCTGTATTACGCAGAAGGTGGCAGCGATATATTCCGCATCGATTGCGAAATCGGGAGTTATGCGCTTGCGCTGGACGACTATATGCTTGCGCTTATACTGTCTTTTTACGATAAAAAACTTATAAAAAGCGATGGCAACGCTTAATGTTTTTACCTTCGGCTCAACTACGAATCAATAAGCAAAAGCGCGGAAATTAAAGGAAAGGTTGACTTTTATAATATTAAAGGCGCTTTTGCTTTTTTCTTAAAAATATAAAGTTCGTATCAGGCATTACTCGGCGAATATATATAAATGCTTGCGGGCGCGCGCCTGGTGTGGTAGAATTATGCGGTAGACGGCTTTTGCCGTAAAAGGAGATAAGATGATATATCTGGATAATGCCGCGACTACGGCAATGTTTCCCGAATGCGTCGATATAATAAAAAAATACGCCGTAGACGAGTATTTCAACCCGTCCGCTCTGTATGCGCCTGCTATAACCGCGGCTAAGGCTGTAAATAAAGCGCGCGGGCAACTGGCGAAAGCACTCGGGTGCGCGGCAGACAATATTGTTTTTACGGCTTCTGGCAGCGAAGCGGATAATTTCGCGCTTGTCTGCGGCCCCAGAAAAAAGAAAGGCAGGATAATAATATCCGCTGTAGAGCACGCGGCTGTATTCAACTGCGCTAAAGCGTTGGCGGATAAGGGATACGAATTTTGCGTTGCGCCGTGCGATAATTACGGAAGAGTAAATAAAGAGGAATTTATAAAACTTCTTAATGACGACGTCGTATTAGTTTCGATAATGCATGTATGTAACGAAACGGGCGCTCTGAACGACATCGAACAGCTTTGCGCTGAGGTCAGAAAGCGTTGTAAGGACGCGATATTTCACAGCGACGGCGTGCAGGCATTCTGCAAAATACCGTTTTCAGTGAAAGATCTTGGCGTTGATCTGTATTCCGTAAGCGGTCATAAGATACACGCGCCCAAAGGCATAGGCGCACTGTATATTAGGTCGGGGCTCAATCTTCAACCTTTTATACACGGCGGAGGACAGGAAAGAAACCTGCGTTCGGGCACAGAAAACGTAGCTGAAATATGCGCTTTCGGATACGCCGCAGAGAGAATGTCGGCAGAGACCGAAAACAATTTCAGAAAGCAGAAAGAACTTCAGAAAATGCTTATCGACGGACTGACGGAGACTTTTTCGGATACGGTTAGGATAAATACCGATATAAACCAAAGCGGCGCGCATATAGTGAGTTTTTCTTTCAACGGCATACGCGGCGAAGTCATGCTTCATTTCCTTGAAAGCAAAGGAATTATAGTAGGAACGGGCAGCGCGTGTTCTTCCAAAAAAGCTGCGGAAAGGATACCGAACGCTCTGGGGCTGAGCGGTGCTTTCAGAGAAGGAACGCTCAGGATAAGCTTTAACGAAACAACTTCTGAAGAAGATATAGACGCGCTTCTTTGCGCGCTTAAAGACGGCGCTAAGCTACTGGGAAAATACAGGAGAGTGTAAATGAAAAGTAAGGTAATATTGCTGAGATACGGCGAAATATTCTTAAAAGGCAGAAACAAAAGCTATTTCGAAAAACTGCTCATAGACAATATAAAGGCTAAACTTGCCGATATCGACTGCGAATTCGTAAGAACGCAGAACAGATATTATATCGAAAACTACGACGAAAAGCTGACCGACGAGATAGTAAGCCGCATGAAAAAGGTGTTCGGACTTCATTCTCTCAGCATTGCTACCAAAGTTGAGACTGATTACGATCTTCTGAACGAAGTTGCTCTCGAATACGCTCCAGACGTAAACGCGACTTTCCGTATAACCGTAAACCGCGCGGACAAGTCTCTCGATAAAAATTCTGCACAGATAGGCGCTGACATAGGCGCGTATATGCTTGAACGCCGCAAAGGCTATAAAGTAGATCTTCACAAACCGCAGATAGAGATAAAGATAGATATCCGCGAAAGGGGATATTCTTATGTATTCAGGGATATAGAGCTCTGTGCACAGGGTATGCCTGTCGGCTGTTCGGGCAAAGGCATGCTGCTTTTAAGCGGCGGTTTCGATTCTCCCGTTGCAGGGTACAGAATGGCGCGCCGCGGTATGCAGATCTCAGCGATACATTATCACAGTTTCCCGTATACCAGCGAACAGGCGAAGCAGAAAGTCGTCGATCTTGCTCAGGTTCTGACAGATTACGCGGGCAATATAAAGCTTTTCGTCGTTCCGTTTACCGAAATACAGTTCGCGATACACGAAAACTGTCGCGCGGATTATATGATAACGATAATGCGCCGTATAATGATAGATATCGCTGAAAGAGTCGCGAAAGAGAACGGTTGCGGCGCACTTGTCACGGGAGAGAGCCTCGGTCAAGTCGCGAGCCAGACCCTTCAGAGTCTTACGGTTACCAACGACGCAGTAAACGGTCTTCCTGTTTTCAGACCGCTTATAGGCATGGATAAATATGAAATAATGAAGACGGCTGAGGAGATAGGAACATATAAGCTCAGCGAGCTTCCTTATCAGGATTGCTGCACGGTATTCCTTCCCAAGAACCCAGTCATAAAACCTTCTCTCGATATAGCGAAAAAAGAGCAGGCTAAAATAGAAAATCTCGAAGAACTTATCGAAAACGCGATAAAAAATATCGAGATAACAGAGCTCAGACCTTGCAAGGAATAATAGCGGATAGAAAAGTTGTTTGCGCTTATCGGATAACAACTTAAAAAACGCGGAAAACCCGCGTTTTTTTGTAAAAGAGCATATTTAATGTTGATTCTACTGACTATTATAAAAATCACATTAATTTAGAATTATTATAAAAATCGCACTAATTTATAATAATTACCAGCCTATCGGAACGGTATATATTTCGCCTATCGTCTCTCTGCCGAGGTCGTCTGTATAATAAGGGACGACTACGTAGCGGTTATATCCCAGAACGCCGTCGGCTGTGTCAGTTACGGTTATTTCTCCGTCGTCGTTTTCGATATTTAAAATTATCTTATCGTCCGTAAACAGCGACTTTTTGATGACTTTATAGTTGAGATGCGGATCTGCGGTAAACTTTATGGTCACTTTGTTTCCGTCGACTGACGCTTCAAGACCCTTAGCCGAAGGATAGTCGAAAGACGAGTCTTTTTCCTCGGGCATATTGAAATAAGGGAATATCTCTTTGACAGTGAAGCGTTCGGGCGCATTGTCGGAAGCGGCTATCACGCTGCCGTCCTTTTCGTATGCTATCTTATCGATATTTATTTCGCTTATCCCTTCGGGAACGGCGAAGTTCGCGGGAATTCCGCCGTCGACTACCGCGCTCAGATAGTCTTTGCAGGCGAGAGTCGGCAGTCCGCCGCCGGTGATTTTGGAGGATATAGGTTCGTCGTATCTTTGCGAACCTTGCCAGAAAAGCACGCAATCGTCGGTAGTATAGCTTACGTTGTAAGCGTCCGCATTTCCGTTGCCCGCTTCGACGGTGCCTGTCTTGGAAGCTATTTCGAAATCGAGAGAGGAAAGCTTTTTTGCCGTACCGTACTGAGCTGTAGACATAAGGGCGCTTGTCGTCATATAAGCCGTTTCTTCGGAAAATACGCGTTTTATTCCTTTTTCATCGTTTTTATATACGGTATTTCCGTCTTTGTCTTCGATATATTCAATAAAAGTTGCTTTTTTGTAAACGCCGCCGTTTGCCAACGTCAGATATCCGCTCAGTATTTCAGTAAAAGTTACGCCGAGTGCCGTGCTTCCGAGCGCGAGAGAAAGGTTGTCGTCGTTCTCAGACAGTTTAAATCCCATATTGACGAGGGCGTTATAACCGTTCTGAACGCCTATCTGTCTCAGAGCGGCGACGGCGGGAACGTTCTGAGAATAAGCCAGAGCGTCGCGTACGGATATTTTGCCGTAGTATTTTCCTCCGAAGTTTTCGGGAGAATAGCCGTTGAAATCGGTAGGGGTGTCGTCAAGCATGCTTGCAGGGGTAAGGACACCCGATTCGAATGCGGGCGCATAGCATACGAGTGGTTTTAAAACGGAACCCGCCTGCCTTCTGAATTCGTTGAAATCGGCGTTGAAATCTGAAGAAAGAGCGCGCACTCCGCCTGTTTTCGTATCGCAATCGATCGCCGCGAACCATGCTTTTTCGTCGATAGAATAAGCCTTGTCGTTGATAATGCTTTTCAGCGTCGTCTGCCTTTCGGTATCGAGGTAGGTATACAGCTTATACCCCTGCGCCCGCAGTTCTTTTTCATCTATGCCGAGTATGTCGCACGCTTCGCTTAATGCGTTGACAACGTAAGTTCTGTCAAAATCAAGAGCGCTTTTATCGTCGGCGATCGCAACTTTTTCGTTAATTGCCGCATTGTATTCACTATCGGTTATCATGCCTTGTTCTTTCATAAGAGAAAGAACGAGTTTTGCGCGCTTAAACGAGTTTTCGGGGTTGTTTATCGGGTTGTATTTAGTCGGACTTTTTACTATACCCGCTAAAACAGCGCATTCGGCAAGCGATAGGTCTTTTACTTCCTTTGCGAAAAAGCGACGGGAAGCGTTCTTTACGCCGTATTCGCCCGATCCGAAATAGAGCATATTGAGATAGGTCTCGAGAATATCGTCCTTAGTCATTCGTCTTTCGAGAGATACGGCAAGGCGCGCTTCCTTGAGCTTTCTCGAAAAACTCTTTTCATTGGAAAGAAAAGCGTTTTTCACTATCTGTTGAGTTATAGTCGAGCCGCCTTGCGCGCGTCTTCCGCTTTTGATATTTGCGACGAACGCGCCGAGTATCCTTTTATAATCTACGCCGTGATGATCGTAAAATCGTTTATCTTCAAGAGCGACGAACGCGTTTTTAAGATTATCGGGAATATTGTCTCCGTCTGTCTGTATCTCGCTCGCCGCGCAGTAAGAGGTCAGATCGCCGTTTACGTCGTAGACCTCGGGCAGAGAGTTTTTGAGCGCGATGGCGTTTACGTCTACATCGGTATCCGTGTTGATATAAATGACCAGTCCCGCCGCCGTCAGAAGTACGAAAAAAAACGTAACCGCGAGGGCGATAGCTACGCCCCCGACGAATTTCTTTGCAAAAGTTGTCTTATTATTTTTATTTGCACGCATATTTATTATTTACCCGTTATTTTGTTTGAATTTTGAGTTGACTTTCGGTATAATTGTTATATGCAAAAATACAGGATTATTACTTACGGCTGTCAGATGAACGTTCACGAATCCGAAAAGATAGCCGGCATATTGACTAAACTGGGGTATACCGAAGCAAAAGAGGGCGAAGATGCCGACGTTGTCGTCTTCAATACCTGTTGTATACGCGATAACGCCGAGCGCAAGGCTATGGGGCATATCGGTATGCTTAAAACGGAAAAGAAGAAAAATCCGTCTATGATCGTTGCCGTAGTCGGCTGTATGACTCAGCAGGACGGAGCGGGTAAAGCATTAAGAGAGAAATTTCCGTTTATAGATATAGTCCTCGGCACGTCTAATCTCGCGCTTCTGGAAACGTATATACCTTCTGTTGCCGCAAGTCGCGGCAAATACGTCGATATAGACGAAAACGAATTGCCCCCGATAAACGAAAACGAGAGTTTTTATCGCACCAGCGGCACCAACGCGTGGCTGAATATCATGTACGGCTGCAACAATTTCTGTACCTACTGCATCGTGCCGTACGTCAGGGGAAGAGAGAGAAGCCGCACGAAAGAGGCTATAAAGGACGAGTTCCTGCGTCTCGTCGACGAAGGCTATAAAGAGATAACCTTACTCGGACAAAACGTAAATTCTTACGGAAAAGACATTTACGGCGGGGAATACGGCTTTGCAGATCTTCTCGAAGAGCTCGCAAAAGTCGGCGGCAAACGCCGTATACGCTTTATGACTTCTCATCCCAAGGATTTCAACAGAAAGCTCATAGACGTTATCGCCGAGTATCCCAATATATGCAACAATATCCATCTGCCCGTGCAGTCGGGATCCGATAAGATCTTAAAGCTGATGAACAGACATTATACGCGTGAATATTATCTGGACACTATCGCCGCTATTCGCGAAAAATTGCCCGATTGCGGCATTACGACAGATCTTATGGTGGGTTTCCCGTATGAAGAAGAGTGCGATTTTCTCGACACTCTCGATATGGTCGAAAGAGTGAGATACAGCAACGCGTTCACTTTCGTTTATTCGGTGAGAAAGGGTACTCCCGCCGCTAAGATGCCGCAGGTAGACCCCGAAGTCGCGAAAGACAGGATAATGCGCCTGATAGCCGCGCAGAACAAGATAACCAAAGAACTTTCAAAAGAATACGAAAACAAAGTTTACGAAATACTCTGCGAGGACTTTTCGCCCAATAAAAAGGGCTGCGTATGCGGCAGGACGGACAGCGGAAGGCTGGTCACTTTCGAAGGCGGAGGAGACCTTATCGGAAAGTTCGTAAACGTAAGAATAACCCGCTCTCAGTCGGCTTCGCTTTTCGGCGTAACGGAGGAATGATATGGGACTTTCACCGATGATGAAATACTATCTCAGCGTAAAGGAAAAGTATAAGGACGCTATCCTTCTTTTCAGGCTGGGAGACTTTTACGAAATGTTCTTCGAGGACGCAAAGACAGCCAGCGAAGTTCTCGATCTTACGCTTACGGGCAGGGATTGCGGACTCGAGCAGCGTGCGCCTATGTGCGGGGTGCCTTATCACGCGGTCGACGGATATATTTCAAAACTGATAGCGAACGGCTATAAGGTCGCGATATGCGAACAGCTGACTTCGCCCGAAGAGAGCAAGGGAATGCTTGAACGCGACGTCGTGAGAGTGATTACGCCCGGTACGGTCATTGAGGACGATATTCTTGACGACAAAAAGAACAATTACCTTGTCAGTATCGCCGTTTTCAGGAACACTTTCGCGCTTGCCTGGGCGGATGTTTCTACGGGCGAATTCAACACGTTAGATAAGGAACTGAGCGATTTTTCGTCCATCGAAGACGCGCTGATCACCGTAACTCCCGCCGAGATAATCTGCAACGCAGACGCTCTCGCTCTTACACGCGATATATCCGAAATGAGACTTTCAAAGCTTCCGAAATTTCAGAATTACAACGAATGGAGTTTCGAATATTCCAATGCGGAAAAGGCTTTGAAAGAGCAATTCAGTGTTTCGAGTTTGGAAAAATTCGAAATAAAGGATAAAAAAGCCTGCGTAATGGCGGCGGGCGCGCTGTGTACATACCTTAAAGAAACTCAAAAGCGCGCGCTTTCGCATATATCGGGACTGCGCTATATACGCAACGAAAAATATATGGTGATGGACGCGACCGCGCGCCGCAACCTCGAGATAACTCAGAACGCAAGAGACGGCTCAAGCAAAGCGACCCTTCTTAAAGTCATGGATAAGACCAGAACTTCCATGGGCGCGCGCAACCTGAGAAGATGGCTGGAGCAGCCATTAAGAGACGAAAAAGAGATTAACGACAGGCTTAACGCCGTCGAAGAACTCATTTCTTCAAGTAAAGTCAGAAGCAATCTGGACGTATCGCTGGGGCTTGTAAAAGATCTTGAAAGACTGTGCACGAAACTCGTTTACGGCAATCCTTCGCCACGCGATTTTATCGCTATCAAACAGTCTCTCGAAGTTATCCCTGCGATAAAAGAAACGTTGTCGCAATGCAAAAATCCGCTTCTTGCTTCGCTTCATGGAAATATGTGCGAACTCGAAAGCGAATATAATATGCTTTCGGATATGCTTGACGACAATCCTCCCGCGATGACAAAGGACGGCGGCTTTATAAGAAAAGGTTACAGCGAAGAACTCGACGCATACAGAAGCGCGAATTCAGACGGCAAATCCTGGCTTGCCAAACTCGAAAACGACGAGAAGGAAGCAACGGGGATAAAGAACCTGAAAGTAGGATATAACAAGGTTTTCGGATATTATATCGAGGTCAGCAAGGGCAACGTCGATAAAGTCCCGTTCAGATACGTTCGCAAACAGACTCTGACGACGGGTGAAAGATACATAACCGAAGAACTCAAAGAGATAGAAGACAAAATACTCGGCGCGGTGGAAAAGAGTATTAAGCTTGAGCTTATGTTTTTCGAACAGATAAAGCTTCAGATGCTCAAAGTAATACCCATGCTTCAGTCCACGGCGCGCGCGGTAGCGGTATGCGATACGCTTTTGTCGTTCGCGAAACTGTCCGCCGCCAACAATTATTGCAAACCCGTAATAAACGACGATATAGAGGTCATCAGCATAAAGGACGGCAGACACCCCGTAGTCGAAGCGCTTATGAAAGCGGACGAATTCGTACCCAACGATACCGAACTGGACTGCTATCAGAACAGGACGATGATAGTTACGGGTCCCAATATGGCGGGTAAGAGCACCTATATGAGACAGGTCGCGCTTATTACTTTCATGGCGCACGTAGGCTGTTTCGTCCCCGCTAAGTCGGCGCAGATAGCGATAACGGACAGGATTTTTACACGTATCGGAGCGAGCGACGACTTGGCGTACGGACAGAGTACGTTTATGGTAGAGATGGTGGAAGTTGCGACCATATTGCAGAATGCTACCATGAGAAGCCTTCTCATTCTGGACGAGATCGGAAGAGGAACGTCCACTTTCGACGGTCTTTCGATAGCTAAGGCGGTACTTGAAGACGTAACTTCGAGAATACGTTGCAAGACCTTGTTCTCAACGCATTATCACGAACTGACCGAGCTCGAAGGAACGCTCGAGGGCGCTGTCAACTATAAGATAGTCGCCGCGGAAAAGGATAAGGGTATCATATTCCTTCACAAGATAATGCGCGGAGGAACCAACAAGAGCTTCGGTATCGAGGTCGCGAAACTCGCGGGATTGCCTCAGAAGGTCATTACGCGCGCCCGCGCGGTATCCAAAGAGCTTGAAGCCGACGCACATAAATCCAAAGTAGCGAAAGCGGAAAACCGCGTGCCCGATATGGTCGATATGATGGAAGAAAACGCGATAATAGAAGAGCTCAAAAGCCTTGACGTAAACAATATGTCGCCGATCCAGGCTCTTAACGTTCTCGGCGGACTGGTAAAAAAGGCGCTCAGATAGGTGAGTTATGGCAGATATAAACATACTTGACAGCAGCGTATACAATCTTATATCGGCGGGAGAGGTCGTCGAAAGACCTTCGTCTGTCGTAAAAGAACTCATTGAAAACGCAATCGACGCGGGCGCAAGCAAGATAACTCTGCAGATCGAAGAGGGAGGCATACGTTCTATAACTGTGACTGACAACGGATGCGGCATGAACGCGGCAAATCTTGCGAAGGCGTTTTTACCGCACGCGACAAGCAAGCTGAAGGAGGCGGGAGATCTCGACAGTATAGCCACTCTCGGATTCAGAGGCGAAGCGCTCGCTTCCATCGCCGCCGTTTCTCAGGTCACGGTAAAGACAAAGACGGCAGATTCTGAACTGGGTTCTGAAATGAACGTGAATGCGGGAAAAGCGGGGGAGATAACTCCTTGCGGCTGCAACGACGGCACCGTTATAAAGGTCGAAAATCTGTTTTACAATACTCCCGTCCGCGCGCGCTTTTTAAAGAAACCTAAAGCGGAAGAGAGCTTTGTCACGCAGACCGTAAGCGCGCTCATACTTTCAAATCCCGAGGTGTCGTTCAGATATATCGTAGACGGAAAGGCGGTTTTCAATACGGTAGGAGGGCTTGAAGACGCTGTATTTCAGGTTTATTCCAACGACGTCGCGAACGAGCTTATTTATTTCGATGAAAGCTTCAGCGGCGGTTACAGGGTATACGGATATACAGGTAAAAAGTCTCTTTCGAAGCATAACAAGAACTTTCAGACAGTTATAATCAACGGCAGAACGGTACTGAACCAGACCGTAAGCGTAGCTGTTTCGCAGGCGTACGGCAACGCGATGATGAAACGTTGTTTTCCCGTGTTCGTTCTCAATATAGTTATGCCGTTCGACGACGTGGACGTAAACGTTCATCCCAGCAAAAGCGAAGTCAGATTCCGCGACTCCAACAAAGTTTTTTCGTGCGTTTATCACGCAGTGTCCATGGCTTTGGCAAGCGAAGAGGGAAGCGTTAAATTTGAAAAGCAAACAGATGTTCATGTTTTGCAAACACAGCAAGCAAACACGCCTGCTGTTGATGAATCTTTCGGTTCAGCTTCTTTAGATAAAGTCGGAAATTCAGATATAAGCCTTTCAAAGTCTGCTGAAAATTGCGAAAAACCCGTTGAAATTGCAGATAATGCTCTGAAAACAGATGCATCTGCCGCTCAAAGCCGCAAGGCAACCGATATTTCTTCGGTAATAAGACCCGCTGCGGGCAACAGGCAAAAGTACGTTTTCAATGAGGACGAAGGAAAAATAAAAGGACTCGATAAGGCGATTTCAAGACAAACCGAAAAAATAGACAGCCTGAAAGACGAAAACTTTGCGCAAAAACCCTTCGTTTCTGTAAAAAACGGCGCGATGCGCGTTACAAAGCCCGAAGTCGTTCAACCGTCTATTTACGATGACGGAGAAATATTCTCTGAGATAGAAAACAGTCTTTCTCAGGGATATGAGGTCGTAGGACAGATATTCAACACCTATCTTATATTGCAGCAGGACGGCATCGTCTATATCGTAGACCAGCACGCCGCGCACGAAAGATTTCTTTACGACGAACTGATAAAGAAGATAAACGCGCGCGAAACGATGAGTCAGCCTATGATAGTGCCTTATATTCTCGATTGCGACAACGCACAGCACGATTTCATATGCGGCTGTATGCCCAATCTTCTGGCTCTCGGCTTCGAAATAGAAGATTTCGGCGGATTAAGCTTTAAGATAAACGCTGTGCCCGAAGTTCTCGGCAATATCAACCTCGGCGTATTCTTTGCGAATATTTTCTCTGAGCGCGGCAAGATAGGAAATATGAAAAGCTCCGATCTTATAAACGACAACTTAGCGCAGACGGCGTGCAAAGCAGCCATCAAAGCGGGCGACAAACTCAGCGAAGCGCAGATACGCAGTCTTTTGTCTCAGATGAAAGAAGGCGTTCCCGTTCAGTGTCCGCACGGCAGACCTGCGATCGTTGCAGTCACGCGCAAAGACCTCGACAAGCTTTTTAAGAGGATCGTATGAAAAAGATCCTTATAATAGCGGGGCCTACGGCTTCGGGGAAATCCGACATCGCGGTCGATCTCGCGTTAAAATTTGGCGGCGAAATAATTTCCTGCGACAGCATGCAGATATATAAGGGACTTGATATCGGTACGGCAAAAATATCGACTGAAGAAATGCGCGGCGTTAAACATTATATGACAGACGTCGCAGATCCTGACGAAGAGTTCAGCGTATGGGAGTATGCTAACGCCGCGAAAGCCGCTATCGAAGACATATCTTCACGCGGTAAACTGCCGATATTGGCGGGCGGAACTGGGCTTTATATAGAATCCGTCATATATCCGCTCAACTTTGCGGTCAACAAAGACGAAACCGTAAGGGCGCGACTTATGAAAGAGCTCGAAGAATACGGCGCCGAAGCGCTTCACGCAAGACTTGAAAAAGCCGATCCCGAGGACGCGGCAAAGATACACCCCAACAATACGAAGCGGCTTGTCCGCGCGCTTGAGATACTCGAACTTTCGGGCGGCGTGAAACCAAAAAACGAACTGACGGCTCCTCAGTACGACGTATGTCTTATTGCCCTCGACGTCGCGCGCGAAAAGCTTTACGACCGCATAGACAAAAGAGTTGAACGTATGTTTAACAGCGGTCTTGAAAAGGAAATAAGAAACGTGCTCGAAAACGGTCTTTGCGATAAGCATTCTCAAAGCATGCAAGCAATCGGATATAAAGAATTTTTCGACTATTTCGACGGCAAAATATCGCTTGACGACGTCAAAGCTTTAATAAAGACAAATACCCGCCATTACGCGAAAAGACAGATAAGCTGGCTGAGACGTTACAAATTCGCGCATTGGATAGATCCTGATGATAAGGAAAAAATAACTGACACGGTTATACGATTTTTAAGAGGTTGAAATATGCAATTTGACGAAAACATACTGAAAATAATTGAAAAGTCTGAGGAGCGTTGCAAAGATAAGTTTGCGAAAATGGAACGCACGGCGCTTTTCAATCAGAATAAAGTACTCGACGCTTTCAGAAACAATAACATAGGACAGAGACATTTTGCGCAAACCAACGGCTACGGTTACGACGACATCGGCAGAGACACTCTTTGCAAAGTTTTTGCAGAGGTTTTCGGTGCAGAAGCGGCTATCGTTTCGCCTCTCATAGTTTCAGGCACGCACGCGTTGACTATCGCGCTGTACGGTATTCTTCGCCCGGGCGACGAAATGCTCGCGGTAAGCGGCGCGCCGTACGACACTCTCAAAGAGGTGATAACGGGCGACGGGATAGGTTCGCTTAAAGATTTCGGCGTTTCTTACAGACAGGTCGACCTTGTAAACGGCGCTTTCGATTACGACGCGATAAAAAGCGCTATAAACGATAAAACGAAACTTGTATTCGTCGGCAGATCGCGCGGTTACGAATGGAGAGACGCTCTCGACGTACGAGAGATAGGCAAAATGGCGAAATTCGTAAAAGAACTCAAAAACGACGTCATCGTCATGTGCGACAACTGCTACGGCGAATTCGTCGACACGCTCGAACCTACAGAGGTCGGCGCGGATATCGCGGTCGGTTCGATGATCAAGAATATCGGCGGAGGTATCGCTCCCAGCGGCGGCTACGTTTGCGGCAAAAAAAGTTGCGTTGAGCAGATAGCTTACAGGCTGACTTCGCCGTCTATAGGTATGGAGGTCGGTTCATACGCTTACGGTTACCGCGAATTTTATCAGGGTTTGTTCCTTGCTCCTCACGTGACTTTGCAGGCGCTTAAAGGCAGCGTGCTTTTCGGCGAAGTGTTCGACAGCGCCGGCTACAAAACAATGCCGCGCCCGGACGGCGAATGTAAGGACATTATCCGCTCAATAATGTTCGATACCGAAGAAGAACTTATAGCGTTCTGCCGCGCCGTACAGAAAGCTTCTCCCGTAGACAGTAACGTTACGCCGTTCCCGTGGGATATGCCCGGTTACGAGCATCAGGTCATCATGGCTGCAGGCACGTTTGTCGCAGGAGCTTCTATAGAGCTTTCCGCAGATTCTCCGATAAAAGCGCCTTATATCGCTTATCTGCAAGGCGGACTTACTTACGAACACGTTAAGATCGCCGCGGCGTATTGCCTTGAAAGCGTTCTCAATAACAAATGACTTGCGTTAAACGGTAAAAATCACGCTTTTGTCTTTATGGCAAAGGCGTATTTTTTACGTATTCGATGTGAACGTTTATTCAGCCGATAAAATCAATTTGTTTTACACCGTTTTTTATATGTGAACGTATATTCGCCCGATATAAAAATCTGATGTCTTAATTTACGTTATTTATCGATAATATCGTGAAAATCATTTATTATTTTGTTATATTGTAATGCGAACAAACTTTCACCGATATTTTAGATCATATAAAAATCAAGCTATCAAGAAAACCGATACGGTTTATTTTTCGGATACGAACGTATTTTCGCACTTAAATCTACACGGGCGTAATTACAAAATTAAAGATTTTACCAAAGCGGCTAAAAATAGCCTTTTAACCTACACGGGCAACTTTGAAAACCGTCAAAAATCGCAGTTTTGATACTTATGATATGATTATTTTATAAGATAATCACAGATCCGTTTAAACCGATCACTAAATTTGCAGACGCATTTATAATAATCAAATATGTGGCAAGCCGATCATTAAACGGATAAAATCCAATATCAAAAGAATGTCGTTAGATATCGCATAAAAAACAGAAGAGTAGGTTATACAGAAATAAAGAACAAAACCGCCGCTGAGCGACGGTATGTATTATTAACGTTGAGAGATAACAGTGCTTTGATCAAAAAATGCGGTTTCTCATAAGACCTTTGGCTACGCCGAGTATCGCAAAGTCGTGAGAACTGTCCACGACGATATCCTGCATCGTTGAGTTTTCAGGGTGGAGCACGATCTTGCCGTCTTTTTTATAGAAGCGCTTAAGAGTTACTTCGTTATTGTCGATAAGAGCGACGATGATTTCGCCTTCGCGCGCCGTGCTTTGACGCTTGATAAGTACGCAATCGCCGTTTAATATACCGATATCGCGCATACTTTCGCCTTTAACCGTCAGACAGAACATATCGTCGTCAAGATTGAAATAGTCCGCGGGAACGTGAACGCTTTCGTCGTGATTTACTCCTGCAAACAGCGGCTGACCCGCAGCAATGTTGCCGAGAAGTGGCAGAGTCGCGAATTCAGGCGTATCGTCGTCGTTGTTTACGAGCTCGATTGTTCTGTTTTTAGACAGCGAACGACGGATAAGGTTCTGTTCTTCAAGTTTATCGAGATAATACTGTACGGATGCTGTAGATTTGAATCCTACTTCTTTGCATATCTCGCGTACGCTGGGCGGATAGTTGTTTTTCTTTATAAAATCCTTTATAAATGCCAGCGTTTTATCGAGTTTTTCCTGTGTTTTTGCGCCCGCCATAAGCCACCTCAAAATTGTTCTGACTAAATTTTAGCACATATGTTCACATTTTGCAACAGAAAAATTAAATTTTTAAAGTAAAAACTTTTTTCGGTATATTCAATCTTTCTTTTTTTTATCGCGCAAAGTAACTTTCTGAGCCGCGCTGCGCTTTATATCGTCGCTTATCGCGGCGTAATGTTTCTTTGTAGTATTGATATCGCGATGCCCAAGAACTTCGGCTACGACATAAATATCGCCGGTTTCGCGGTAAAGTTCGGTGCCGTAAGTACTGCGGAGCTTATGCGGCGTGATGTGTTTGAGCGGGGTAATGAGTTTAGCATACTTTTTAACGAGTTTTTCAACGCTTCTTACGCTCATGCGTTTTTTCTGTAATGACAAAAAGAGCGCAGGTTCGTCGTCGAGTGACGGATCGAGAGAGCGTTCGTTCAGATAAGCTATAAGCGCGTCTGCAACTTCCTGAGAAAAATACAATATCGATTGATTACCGCCTTTTCTAGTGACTTTGAAGCCGTTTATATTGAAATCAAGATCGCTTACGTTGAGTCCGACAAGCTCGCTGATACGTATTCCCGTACCCAAAAAGAGGGTGATTATCGCGACGTCGCGTACCTTAGTCTTTTCGTGGAACGCTTCCTGGCGCGCCGACGGCAGATTCGCGCCGCTTTCTACTTCGTCAAGAAGTTGAGATACTTCGTCGGAATCCAACCTTATTATAGGTTTGTCGTGTATTTTCGGTGTAAGTACTTTTGACGCGGGATCTGCGGGCAGTTTATCCTTATTATAAAAATACTTGAAGAATGATTTGACGGAAGCAAGCTTACGCGCCTTGGTTTTTTCTGTATTCACGTATTCTTTGCCGTCGAATTTGTAATAACTCAGATATTCCATGAACGTTTCGATATCGGACGTAGTCACTTTAGCAAGTGCGTTGAAATCGAATGTCGCGGCTTCGTACGACGCGAATGTCGACGTCTCAGTAAAAAGGTAATAAAAGAATATCCTCAGATCGTATGCGTAAGCAAGGCGGGTCAGGACGGACGTACGCGTTTCGATACCGACAAAAAATTCATTGCACAGAGGCGGCAAATCGCGGCGTATTTCGCGCAGTTTGCGCGTGTTTTCAATATTTCTTTGATCAAAATACGATTTTTCTGCCATATTTTCCTCACTTTATCTCTTGAACCGCTTATTCAGTTCGGTTAAATTGTTATTTATAATACGTAAATATATCCCGTCTTAACAGTTCGATATACAAATAGTTCAGTTGTGCAGACTGAGTTTCTCAACCGAAAATGTGTGCGGTTTATCTGTTTAAGTTACATTTATTATAGCACAAAATGCGCTGTGATTCAACGATTTTAAGGATTATGCGAATAAATACAGGCGTAATACAGTAAAAGAATATATTAAAATATATTTCGATACAATAAAACGGTAAAGCAATTGATATAATAGGC
>DVNX01000105.1 GCA_018714045.1 Candidatus Ornithoclostridium faecavium | reverse complement strand
TATATAAAAACAGATTGCTATGAGCAGGAGTTTTTCGAGGAAGATTTTGAAGAATCGTTTAAGAAATGCGCTAAAATAATACGCAATATGAAGCTGACAAAAGGAGAAAAACAGACTCTGGATTGCTATATCGCAGGTACGCGCTTTGTTGAAATAGCAGATCAACTGAAAATAGACCGCTCCAATGTATGGAGAAGACGAGAAAGAATCCAGAATAAATATAATGCGATAAAAGATAAAGTCTGAAAGATATAATATCCGAGCAATAAGAAATAAGGCAACTCGATATTTTCGGTTGCCTTTTTTCATGCCTGTGAAAAGGGGATAAAAGAAAAAAGCAAACAAAGTCAGGTTCGACTTTGTTTGCGTATGGTGGAGATAGAGGGGCTCGAACCCGCGACCTCTGCGATGTGAACACAGCGCTCTAACCAACTGAGCTATATCTCCAAGGTCGTAAATATATTTTAATCAATGACGGGGCAAAAAGCAATAGTATTTTTGTAGTAATTTAAAAAATTTTGTATTTCGATGTTTAGGTTTCAGGTCTTGAAAACGTTTGACAATATTTTATTGTGTAAGCTGAGTTCATAATACCACCTCGGTCAAGGGAACGATTCGTCGGGTCAATAGCCCGAAAACTTCGGTTCGACTCAGAATGCCGCCGAGGTGTTTTTTCAATATTTCAGATGATATAATAAGAAAACAGATAGTTTTATATGATAGTAACCTGAGGTTGACAAATTGCAAGGTACAGGTTTATTGCAAAGCCTGCTTGTTTTTTGGTAATATCTAAGTGAAGAACAAGAGGAGGTGGCTTATGATTTTAGCCGATAAATTGATCAAACTCAGAAAGAAGGCGGGATTGTCTCAAGAAGAACTTGCCGACAAGATGGACGTATCTCGTCAGTCAGTGTCTAAGTGGGAAAGCGCGCAATGCGCGCCTGAGCTTCCCAAACTTATTCAACTGAGCAACTTCTACGGCGTTTCATTGGATTATATGTTAAAGGACGACGTTACGGAAGAAACTCCGGTTGAGATAAGCGGTCAGGAGGTTCACGATACGGCGTTTGCTTCGGACAGACGTAAATACGTTTTATATTCGATATTGAGAAGAGCAACCGCATGTTTGTTGTTTATGATCTGCGCAATCGTTATCCTTACCGTTAAAAATATGGGAGAGCGCGGACTTATGACTATGAAAGAGTTTATAGAAAACTGGAATCAATTAAACGGATACGATTATGTCGATGATTTCGTCTGGCAGGAGAGGTTTGATTTATATATCGAACAAGCTGAAAGACTGATGTTTTCCGAGAATCTGAATACGATAGGCGGCTCATTCTTTGCGCTGTCGTTCGTGGGGTTGGGGGTACTGGTATACAATTTTGTCAGATTTTACAATTTTACGGGATTTATGCATAAGAGCGAAAAAACCGTGCTTGAGGATAAAACAAACTATTTCTTTGCGTTGAAAATGTTGATCGTTGCTTCGACGGTTTTATGCGCGGTGACGGTCGTGATATCCGTTATAGGTGTTGCTACAAAGTTAAACGACTTTTCTGTTCTGATAGGGGCGCTGGCGTCCTTTGTTGCGATAGCGCTTTATACGTTTGAAAAAAGCCTTGCAGGGTCGTATTCGTACGGCGGAGACACGCTAAACAAGTCGGATTATATCCGTTCTGAGGTGTTAGCAGATTCGGCGTGCTTATACGGGGGAGCGGTCGCGCTTACGTATCTTATCTGGTGCGCCGTCGATATGTATAGTAAATATGTGTGCATATTATGGGCGGTAGCTTCAGCGATCTTCCTTGCGGCTTATGTAGTACCCGAGTTATTAAAAATATTATCGTTAAAAAGAACGGCGGAGAAATAAAAGATCGATAAATAGCATTACAAGGTTATGATAGAGCGCGCGGAGAGTTAAAACTTTCCGCGTTTTTTCTTTTGACATGGCGATGATAGCGGCTTGCCGTAATTGATTTTATCTAAGCTTATATTGTGTTTTTACAACATAAACCCGCGACAAAATACCGCTGAAAATATATCGTTTGGTTAAAAGCAACTTAAGATTGACAAATTGTGTGCAGCAGAGTTGTAGAAATGTTCGACGTCGTATGGTAAAATCAAAGCAGAAGAAGCAAAGGAGACAAAGAAAAAATGATATTTGCCGATAAACTTATATTGCTCAGAAAGAAAAACGGTCTTTCGCAGGAAGCGCTTGCCGAAAAACTCGACGTTACCAGACAAGCGGTTTCAAGGTGGGAAGGGGCGCAGACATATCCCGATTTATCTAAAATAATATTGATAAGCAAAATGTTCGGAGTTTCGACAGACTATCTGTTGAAGGACGAGATCGAGGACGAAAAAGCGCTGTCGGATACTGCTGAAGATAAAACATACGAAAAGAGAAAGATCAATAAAGAAGAAGCAGTCTTATATCTGAAAAGTTATAAATACATTGCAGCCTATTACGCCGTGTCTATAATGTTGTTCATATTGGGGCCTGTTATCGGGCTTTCGATATATTTTACGATTTCAGCAAATAACTATCGTCCGGATGCCGTTATCGGCAGCGCAGGGTACTTGATTTCCGGGAATTCCGATTATCCCGATATCGTTATTTCTACAACGTCGGCTGTGATCGTCTGCGCGGTACTGTTGGTGGCGGCATTGGCAATATTTATTGTCGCTTTGCAGAAAAGCAAAAAGTGCAGACAAATCATAAAAGTCCCTTTCGGATTGGAAGTTGAAGCAGAAGAGTATATAAGTGCTCAAAGGCTCAGATATGCCAAACTGTTTCTCGGTCTGAAAATTTCCGCGATATGCCTGGCGGCTGTTGCAATCATACTGACGGCAACAGGTATAATTTGCATGGACGTATATTCGGATGAGTCTCTTTTACTTGATTTTTTGTTGCCGTCGGTTTTGTTGCTGATTTTGTCATTGATGGCGGTTGAGGTCCACGTGACCTTGAAGCGCGCTCTGGATAGAATAGTGATGAAAGGGAGTTTTGACGAGAATGCTTTGAAAAAGAAACGCACGATAATACTTTCGATATTATATTGGGCGGTCGTTGCCGTTGCGTTTGCCGCGGGCAGATCGGTTACTAAAGAATGGTATTTCAGTTGCGCGCTTTTAGCGTTTGCGGTATTGATATATTTTTCGGTATTGATCGTTACCGTGGTATATCGTAATAATTCGAGGAAAAATAAAAACGACTCTGAAGTATGAGACGTATTGTATGAAACGGTGAGCATATCGTAACGAAGCGGTAGGGAAATAAGACTTTTTAAAACAGGTGAAAACCTCGATAAGTTATGCAACAGGCGCGGAAGATCGTAAGACATTCGCGCCTTGTTTTAGCCTGTTTCACGCAATATAGATAAAGATAACGATTTGGCGAACAGATTGCAGAGTTCGCGCTGCTTTCTGTATTGGATAATAATCACTATTTATAAAATGTAACGTTCGATTGACAAATTTCCGCAGTCGCGATATGGAAAAACCGTGGAGAGTATGCTAATATCTAAGCAGAAGCAGGAAAGGAGGAGCTGAAAATGATACTCGCAGACAAGCTGATATGGCTTAGAAAGAAAAACGGTCTTTCTCAGGAAGAATTCGCAGAAAAAATCGACGTTTCGAGGCAAGCCGTTTCAAGGTGGGAGGGAGCTCAGACGTATCCGGATCTGACAAAAATAGTGTTGATAAGTAAGTTGTTCGGCGTTTCGACGGATTATCTGCTTATCGACGAGCTTGACGATGAAAATAAACCGGCAGCAGACGCGATTGCAACGGGTAGGAATGGGAGTGCGGAAGGCGAAGTTTCGCTCAAAGCCGAAGAAGATCCGGGGGTACACGTTCTTACGAAAGAAGAAGCGGACGCATACATATCGGTTTCTAAAAGGTACGGTATCCGTTGCGCGTTTGCTTCGGTGGCGTTTATTTTATCGGTTATACCTATATTGATATTATCCGTTTACGCTGCCGTAAGCAGAAAAATGAGTTATGCCGTTGTCGTAGGGGTCGGGTCGGCATTTTTCGCGCTTTTGGTTGCTGCAGGTTGTTGCGTTTTGTTCGTAAAGAACGGAGAGTACGGAAAATACAGATATATATTGTCAGAACCGTTCAGTTATGCAAGCGTACTGAAAGAGCAGATAATGATACAGAAATACAAATTTATATCATATTACAATGCGTTGACGGCTATAGGAGTACTGGTCGTGTTACTATGTACCGTTCCGACGGCATATTTTCTTTTACGTGGAATTTGGCAGGGAGCGATAGCTTTTTTAACTGTCGCGCTGGTTGTGGCTGTTCCGATATTTATTTATGCCGTTACAAGGATGAATTCTTATAAAAATTTACTTGATAAGGGAAGAAATAGAAAGCTGAACAAAGCCGTAACGACGGTTTTCGTTTCGACGGCGTATTGGTTCGTAATGATAGAAATAAGTATGCTGTATTTGTTCACCGCTTCGTCGTTTGTGTCGTTGAAAGTGGCGATACCCGTAATGGTAGCGATAGTATTTACTTTATATATAATATACTTATCTGTTTCGATAGCTATCGAAAGGAAACGAAGCAAGAATTTGCGTTCATGATAAAACTTATATATTCTTGTCGCGGTAACCGTTGTAGGAATACAGCGGTTTTCCTTTTTTTATGCGGTCAAGAGTGTATTTTCTTAGCGCGTTGTCGGCAACGTAATTAGCTCTGTCTTTCTTGTAGCCGAACACGCGCCGTTCGTTCATATCGCTGTCGGCTACGTAACCGAGCAAGGTAAACATTTTGCCGAATTTTACGATATTGCTGTCGCTTCCCAGCACTTTGACGAGGTCGGGATTGAGTAGCCACGTTATCACGGTATAGCAACGGTATTCGTATTCAGGAAAAAACGTTTCAAAGAACGCGTTTGCGCTTTTTAAAGAGTATAAACAACTGTCTGTATCCAGTTTTTCGCCCTGAGGAATATGAAGAGTAATGCATTTTTCTCCCATGCGGTACGGGCATTTCAGCACGTTTTTTATGCCTGCGTGAGGCAGTACCGCAAACCTTGAAAACTCGTATTGAAGTCTGCCTATCCTGAAAATTTTCATTGAAAGGTGTTTTGCTATCCAATGAATATTGACCAGCCCGTTTACGCCGTATTGAACGTAAGCGTTGTGACACCATATTGCTATGTCGGAAAACGTATCGAAAAAAACCTCTGCGGGGATACCTTTTTTTACATAATTACGGTAAACTTCGGGAAGAGTATAAAGAACCGCCGCCAGCTTTGAAAGCGCGTCAAGACCGTTTAATTTTCCGCTTTTGCCTTTTAAAAGATATGATTTGTATTTTTCAAAACGCTTTTTATTTGCGCTGCAAAGGCTGAGAGCGGAAGAGATGAGATCTTCGTCAAGAAAAAGTTTTTTATAAATTAAACGTGCATCCATATATTAATGATAAAACAATACCGTTTTGCAGTCAATATAATGTCATGAGTTAACGTAATTTCTTTTTCAGCTAAAAAACGATGATATCGCAAGCGGGAGATGACGATCTTGCTTAGCATCAATAGTGCTTGTATCGGAGATACTGTGCGAGCGCAGGTTTGTTTTGAAAGAAGTGAAGACAAGGAAAAAAGCGAGTCTGTATCGACTCGCTTTTTGGAGGCGCCACCCAGATTTGATACTTAGGAATGAAGTTGTACCTGAGCAAAGCAAAGGGAATAAGGTTTAAAGCGGTAAATTTCCGTAGCTACTGCGTTAAATCCCTTGCTAATATATTGAATATTAGCTACGGAATTTGCCTTGTATCAACAAAAATTTACTCGCTTAAAACTCTGTCGGCATATTCCCGTTGCTTTGCTCAGGTATTTGTGAGCTTTGCCTTACCGCTTGGCTATAGCGTCATATTAACGGGTAGTTGCAGTGGTTTGCTGAGAAATTATCTGTATTTCGCGAGATTAGTGCATGCCGCAAAATTCTCGCACTTGAAAATAATCATTTTGGAACTATTTATATGTAATTCAGAGCATTCTATAAACTCGTGTGAATCAGCGAGGCTGCGCCGAGCATTCGTTAGCCTGGGCAAGGCAGGGAAGACAAAGAAAAAAGCGAGTCTGTATCGACTCGCGTTTTGGAGGCGCCACCCAGATTTGAACTGGGGAATGAAGCTTTTGCAGAGCTTTGCCTTACCACTTGGCTATAGCGCCATTATTATCATTTTGGAGCGGGTAC
>DVNX01000104.1 GCA_018714045.1 Candidatus Ornithoclostridium faecavium | reverse complement strand
TACAAGGCAAATGCCGCAGGTAATATTAAACATATTATCAAGGCATTTAACGCAGTAGCTACGTAAATTTGCCGCTTTAAACCTTGTTCGTATTATTCTGGTCTGGTATACATTTTCAAACGTTTCCGACGAGGGCGATACCGTTACCGTACTTATTCAATATTTATCTCCCGGATATCACGTAGACGACGACGCGAAAAAACTCAGCGTCGAAGGGAAAGAGCTTGAGCTTGTCACAAAATATGCGCCCGTCTCTTACGGCAGAGAAGACGAAAAGATATATGCCGCCGCGCTGTCGTCACAGTACGATCCCGACGCCGATATACCTTCAGACGAACGCGTTTTTATTTACGAATACGATTTTGAACAGGTCTCACGGAAAGACGTTAAGATAACCGTAGACGGAGAAAACGCCGTATTTGCAAACTCATACCGTTCTACTGACGGTATCTATTTGCAGACTAAGAACGGCAAATTCAGACTTGCGACCGTGGGAAAACCGTATTACGAGTGCGGGCTGAGATTTTTTTACGAAGGCACGGAAGTAAACGTCTCAACTCTCGATTTATCTGTAAAAGAGACTACGTTGAAAGAATACTTCTATTCTTATCTGACCGACGTCGATAGCGCGGCAAGGGAAGATCTTTACGCGTGTTACGTAGCAAAGACGGCGAGAGCGCAGACCAAGATATTTTCGGAAGAGAAATTCTTTTGCGAAACGCCCGCGGAGAGAGATATGGCAGAGTTCGTCGTGCCTGCGGGAGAAAATACGGTATTCAGGCTGGAAGAATTGTTTTTCCCAGGTATACCAGACCAGAATAATACGAACAAGGTTTAAAGCGGCAAATTTACGTAGCTACTGCGTTAAATGCCTTGATAATATGTTAAATATTACCTGCGGCATTTGCCTTGTATCAACAAAAATTTGCCGGCTTGAAACTGCAGGGCACCCTCAGGCGATGATTTTTAGTGAGTGTTTTAGCGAGGCGAGCGCAGATAATATTATAATATTTTCAAGGGAGAATCGTTAAAAAACACACAAAAGGCGCGCCTTAGGGCTGGTTTGTATTATTCTGGTCTGGTATACGAAATGCCTCTGACGAGTTCGATCTTATTCTGACTTTTGATTCTTTTCGAGGTGTTTTCGTAATGAACGAGAGGGAGAGTAGCGCATTGCCTCAATATAAAACAAAGTCCTGCATTTATTACGACAACTTGCAAAATCAATAGCTATTCGCTCTCTGCCGCGGACGGTATTGCTCTTTGCAGTCGTTTTGAGAGAGTAGCGGCGGCATAATTTGCCCCCCGTTATTGACTGGCGCGCATAAATTATTTATAATATTATTAAACATTTTGCAGAGGGATTTATGAGAAAGATAGTTTCGATTCTGATATGTTTGGCGCTGGTCGTGGGCTGTACGGCGGCGTTTACCTCATGCGGCGACACGACGAGGGAGGTCGATATGTCGTTGCGCTCCGATACTTTATACGGATTGTACTGGTACGGAAAAGATGCGACGGATTCTATGAGATCGCAGGAAAATATGCCGACGGAATATTACGACCCGTCAAAGCCTACCGTGATCTATTCTCACGGATGGAAAATGTCAAATGAAGAAAAGGAAAAGATGACCACGCTTGCAAAGACAGTAAGCAAGACGGGCGGAGCTTCGGGTGAAATAGACTATGTCGTAGAATTCAAAGCTCTCGGCTACAACGTCGCTTTCTGGGACTGGCACGCTTACGCGCAGTTGCTTCCTTATCTTCAGAATGAGATATGGGTAGTAAAAGATGCAGAGGCGTTGTCTGAAAGAGAAAAGACAAAATATAAAAATTATTACGACGCTCTGGTGGCTCTCGACGGCAGAAGTTTTGCGGGCGAACTGGTAAGATCTCTCAACGCAGTCATGAAGGAGGCTGAGGACAAAGAGGTCGTATTTATCGGACATTCGTTTGGCGGACAGATGGTGACCGCGGCGGCATATACGATATATAAGCTTGCAGACGAAGGCTTGCTTTCCAACAACAATATAGTACCCGACAGAGTTACCCTTGCCGATCCTTATATGACGGGAGCGGAAGTGTTCGGTCAAATGGATCTTCTCGACGAGACGATAGAAGAGACGCCGACAGCGCTCAAAGCGGCAGAAGCATTCGAATACATAAATTCGAAGGGGGCAGTTATCGACCTTTACGGCGCGATGAAAACGATGACCTACGATGCATATAAAGGAATGTTTGCCGCTCCGAAAGAGCTGCAATCCGTGATCGAGCAGAAGATAAAGGAAAATACGGTCTACGTCGTACAGACTGCGCTTACCGATGCGTACAGCACGGTGGGGGACGTTCACGTCGTATCCAGAGATTACGTGCTGACTTCTTATATCGAAGGGAAAAAGGGAAATATGGACGGATGCGTGCCGCGTACGTCGATGACGGCGGACGAGATGAGACAGTACGTCGGAAGGGAATTCTCGCTTATCGGCAACGGTTTCGATATCGCGGGAGCTTCAATGCAGGAAATCGTTGAAAACCCATAAAAGAGTCTGTCCTCTCCGCTTTGCGGGGAGGATTTTTTATGCGCAGCAAAAATATTGCCGTAAACTTTTTTGAAGTGTCTGCTGTCAACCTGAGGGCAGGTCTGCACATTCAGAAGTTAATGAATTTACTGAGACAAAAGCTCGGAAAACGATCGGGATTTACCGTATACAGGAGTGTGCACGGAAAACAAAAAAAGACGGCTGTATATGCGGCAGCGTAAATCTTTTGTGAGTTTTCAGCATATTGCAAAAAGCAGGATTTTGCGTAAAAACGAATGCGAACACATAAGGTGCCGACAAGCGGATAAATAATGAATAATATAGCGGATAATTGCATAAAAATGCACAAATTCGAATAAATACGCTATTGGTGATATAGTATAAAGAGATTTTTATAAAAAATATGTGAATAAATATGTCAAAATGCTTGCAATTAAAATTAAATTGTTATAAGATAGATACAACAAACGCACAAGAGGTGTATTTATGGATAAGATCAAAAAAGTCGTACTGGCATATTCGGGAGGTCTCGATACCTCCATCATAATTCCGTGGCTCAAGGAGAACTACAACGGTTGCGAGGTCATCGCGGTCGCAGGTAACGTAGGTCAGGGCGCAGAACTCAAAGGCTTAGAGGAAAAGGCGAAGAAGACGGGCGCAAGCAAACTGTATATCGCCGATCTTACCGACGAATTCGTCGACGATTATATTTTCCCGACTCTCAAAGCGGGCGCTGTTTACGAAAACAAGTATCTTCTGGGTACCAGTTTCGCGCGTCCCATCATAGCTAAGAGGATCGTTGAGATCGCTCTCGCGGAAGGCGCGGACGCTATCTGCCACGGCTGCACGGGCAAGGGCAACGATCAGGTGAGATTCGAACTTACGATAAAGGCTTTCGCTCCCAACATGAAGATAATCGCTCCCTGGCGTATATGGAACCTCAAATCGCGTGACGAAGAGATAGATTACGCTGAAGCGCACAACGTTCCGCTCAATATCAGCAGGGAGACCAACTACAGCAAGGATAAGAATATCTGGCACCTGTCTCACGAAGGTCTCGACCTCGAAAATCCCGCCAACGAGCCGAATTACGATAAGATACTCGAGCTGGGCGTAAGTCCCGAAAAGGCGCCCGATAAGGCGACCTACGTAACGATAAGCTTTGAAAAGGGCGTTCCCGTCGCTATCGACGGAAAGAAGATGAAGGGCAGCGATATCGTCGCGTACCTGAACAAAGTGGGCGGAGAAAACGGCATCGGAATTGCCGATATTGTCGAAAACAGACTCGTAGGCATGAAGTCGCGCGGCGTTTACGAGACCCCCGGCGGCACTATCCTCTATCACGCTCACGAAGTTCTCGAAACGCTTTGTCTCGACAAGGAGACCGCTCATTTCAAACAGCACGTTGCGGTCAAGTTTGCAGATCTCGTATACAACGGTCAATGGTTCACTCCGCTCAGAGAGGCTCTCAGCGCATTTGTCGACAGCACTCAGCAGACAGTTACGGGCGACGTTAAACTCAAACTCTATAAAGGCAATATAATCAACGCGGGCGTCACCAGTCCTTATTCTCTGTACGACGAGGATATCGCGACTTTTGCAGAAGACGACTGCTACGACCAGAAGGACAGCGCGGGCTTTATCAACCTGTTCGGTCTGCCGATAAAGGTCAACGCACTTATGAAGGCTAAGAAAAAATAATGGCTAAAATGTGGCAAGGACGGTTTTCAAAGGATCTCGACGAGAAAGTCAACGACTTCAACAGTTCGATTTCCTTTGACAGCCGAATGTACAAAGAAGACATATCGGGCAGTATAATCCATTCCGTGATGCTGGGCAAAAAGGGTATCATTTCGGAAGAAGACAGCCGCCTGATAGGCAAAGAGCTTTCCGCTATCTATGACGAAATAGAGAGCGGAAAACTTGCGTTTGACCCCACCGCGGAAGACATACACATGTTTATAGAATCCGTGCTTACAGAAAGACTGGGGGAAGTCGGTAAACGCCTGCATACCGCGCGTTCGAGGAACGACCAGGTCGCTCTCGATCTCAGAATGTATCTGCGCGGACAGATAGACGTCATTGTCGGGCTTATAAAGTCTCTGATAAAGACTCTGGTCGAAAAGGCGGAAGAAAATCTCGAAACGGTCATGCCGGGCTATACGCACCTTCAGAGGGCGCAACCGATAACATTTGCACACCATCTTATGGCATATGTTGAAATGTTCAAGCGCGATATGGTCAGAATGTTCAACTGCTTTTCGCTGATGAACGAATGTCCTCTCGGAAGCGGAGCTCTCGCGACGACGACCTATCCTATAGACAGAGAATTCACCGCAAAGCATCTGGGTTTCGACAATCCGACCTATAACAGCTTGGACGGAGTGAGCGACCGCGATTACGCGATCGAGCTTGCGAGCGCGATATCTATCTGCATGATGCATCTGTCGAGACTTTCCGAAGAGATAGTCCTCTGGAGCAGCTGGGAGTTCAAGTTCATAGAGCTTGACGACGCTTACGCGACGGGATCCAGCATAATGCCGCAGAAGAAAAACCCCGATATCTGCGAACTTATCCGCGGCAAGACGGGACGCGTACAGGGAAACCTCACGACTCTTCTGACGATGATGAAGGGACTGCCTCTTGCCTACAACAAGGATATGCAGGAAGACAAAGAGGCGATATTCGACAGCGTGGACACGGTAAAGCTGTGCCTTTCGACGATTAAGCCTATGCTCGACACGATGACCGTCAACAAAGAAAACATGAAAAAAGCGGGCGAAAAGGGCTTTATAAACGCTACCGACTGCGCGGATTATCTTGTCAAAAAAGGTCTCGCTTTCCGCGACGCTTACAAGATAGTCGGCACTCTGGTCGGAATTTGCGTGGAGAAGGATACAACGCTTGACAAACTGGACATAGCCGAGTATAAAAAGATATGCGACGTCTTCGAAGAAGACGTTTACGCGGCGATAGATCTCAATACCTGCGTCAAAGGGCGTAACGTGACAGGTGGTCCCGCGCCCGAAGCGGTAAAAAAACATATCGATCTTATCAAAAATACCGTTCTCAAAGAGGAGAAACAATGATAAAAGTCGGAATAGTAGGCGCGACGGGTTACGCCGGCGTAGAACTGGTAAGGCTGTTGCAGTCTCACCCCGATGCCGAAATAACGGGAATAAGCTCCGTAAGTTACGAGGGCAAGAGCATAAGCGAGGTGTACCCCAATCTTTACGGGATATGCGACGACACTCTCGAAGCAGAGGACAAACTTATCGAGAAAAGCGACGTGATATTTGCGTCTCTGCCGCACGGTCTCAGCGAAAAGCTGGCGAAAAAGTGCGTTGAAAAGGGAGTTAAACTTATTGACCTCGGCGCGGATTTCAGACTGGACAGCGCTGAAGAATACACGAAATGGTACGGCAAGACGTACGAGGAAAAACAGCTGCACGAAAAGAGCGTGTACGTTATCCCCGAACTCATGCGCGCAGAGTATAAAGGTCAGCCCATAATCGGCAATCCCGGTTGCTATCCTACCAGCATAGCTCTGGGGCTCGCTCCGCTGATGAAAAGCGGTCTTACAAAAGACGACGGCATTGTCATCGACAGCAAATCGGGCGTGACGGGCGCCGGAAGAGGTCTTGCGGACAATACGCATTATCCGAATTGCAATGAGGCGTTTTCTCCGTACAAGGTCGCGGCTCACAGACATACCCCCGAAATAGAGCAGACTCTTTCGAAGCTCGCGGGCAAAAAGGTCAACGTGACTTTCGTACCGCATCTTCTTCCCGTTAACAGGGGGATCATATCAACGATATACGCGTCTCTGACCGCACAGGTAAGCGCGGCTGAACTGCACGCTTTATACGAAAAATTTTACGCGCGCGAGAAGTTCGTACGCGTACTGCCTCTCGGCAAAGTCGCAAATCTTCGCGACGTGAAATACAGCAACTATTGCGATATCTCCGTGCATGCGGACGAGCATACGGGAAGAGCCGTTATCGTTTCCGCCATCGACAATATGGTCAAAGGCGCGGCAGGTCAGGCAATACAGAATATGAACATTATGTTCGGATTGAAGGAGGATTGCGGTCTGGATTTCGTTCCGCCCGCGTTTTAAGATGAGAGATATAGAGGGTGGCATCTGCGCTCCTCAGGGCTTTAAAGCCGAAGGGGTGCATTGCGGAATAAGAAAGAATAAGCAAAAACGCGACCTGGCGCTTATCGTCAGCGACGTAAGATGTACCGCCGCGGCGGTCTACACGACTAATAAAGTAAAGGGCGCGCCGATCGCCGTTACGAGAAGTAATATCGCGGACGGCTACGCTCAGGCGGTCATCTGCAACAGCGGTAACGCAAACACCTGCAATGCGGACGGAGAGTTGAAAGCTCAAAGGATGTGCGAACTTGCCGCGCAATATACCGGCGTGGACGCAAAGGACGTTATCGTCGCTTCTACAGGCGTTATCGGTCAGGTGCTTCCTATAGAGCCTATCGAAAAGGGAATGCCTTCGCTCAGCGAAGGGCTGTCGTATTACGGCTCGGGGAATGCCGCGGAAGCCATAATGACTACGGATACGGTAAAAAAAGAGTTCGCTGTAGGATTTATGACGGGCGGCAAGCACTGCCGTATAGGCGCGATAGCGAAAGGAAGCGGCATGATACATCCCAATATGGCGACGTTGCTTTGTTTCCTGACGACGGACGTAGCGATTTCTGCGGACGCTCTGCACAGCGCGCTGTACGACGTGATACAGGATACCCTTAACATGGTCAGCATTGACGGAGATACGTCTACAAACGATATGGTTTCCATCCTCGCCAACGGAGAGGCGAGAAACACAGTTATAGACAATACCGAAAGCGACGATTATCGGGCGTTTAAGAATGCGCTTACGTACGTAATGACAAAGGTCTCCCGCGCTATCGCAAAGGACGGCGAGGGCGCTACCAGACTGATGGAATGCAAGGTCAGCGGAGCAAAGGACAAAGCTACCGCTAAGACGATAGCAAAGAGCGTTGTATGCAGCAGCCTTCTCAAAGCGGCGATATTCGCGGCTGACGCCAACTGGGGCAGGATACTTTGCGCGATAGGCTATGCGGACGCAGAGTTCGACATAACGAAAATCGACGTCGATCTCGCTTCTTCCAAAGGCGTTATAGCTGTGTGCAGAGGCGGCAACGGCGTTGAGTTCAGCGAGGAAAAGGCGAAGGAGATACTCCTTGAGGACGAAGTTCAGATACTCGTGAGATGCAACGACGGCGCGGCAGAGGCTGTCGCGTGGGGTTGCGATCTGACTTACGATTACGTAAAGATAAACGCGGATTACAGAACCTGAGGTGAATATGGACATTTCTACTAAAGCTCAGATACTGAGCGACGCGATGCCGTATATCCAGAAATATTACGACAAGATAGTCGTCGTCAAATACGGCGGCAACGCGATGCTCAACGAAGAACTCAAAAACGCGGTCATGCGCGATATCGTCATGCTGTCGCTCATTGGCGTAAAAGTCGTGCTGGTACACGGCGGCGGCCCCGAAATAAGCGATATGCTCAAGCGCGTCGGAAAGGAAAGCAAGTTCATCGGCGGACTTCGTTATACCGACGAGGAGACCGCTGAGATCGTTCAGATGGTGCTTGCGGGAAAGATAAACAAGAACTTGGTCGGAATGCTCACCCGTCACGGAGGTAAAGCCCTCGGATTCTGCGGCATAGACGGCAATATGTTCGTCTGCAAGAAGGCTGAGGGGGAGCACGACCTCGGATTCGTAGGAGAGATAACAGACGTCAACGCTCAGCCCGTGCTCGACGCTCTCGACAACGGATATATCCCCGTTATTGCCAGCGTGTCTTCCGATGCGGAAGGTAAAATATACAACGTAAACGCGGACACGGCGGCGGCGAGAGTCGCGGCGGCACTAAAAGCCGAAAACCTTATACTCATGACCGACATCAGAGGGCTTCTGATGGATAAGAACGACGAAAACACGCTGATAAGCGAGGTCAACGTAAGCGACGTTCCTTCGCTCAAAAAGAAGGGCATTATCGGCGGAGGCATGATACCCAAGGTAGATTGTTGCGTGGAAGCGGTAAGACGCGGCGTCAAGCAGTCGATAATAATAGACGGCAGGATACCTCACGCGATCCTAATAGATATGCTGACAAGCGAAGGCGTCGGCACCCTTTTCAAATAAGACTATGAACGTTAAACAGACAGACAAACAATACGTTATGGGCACATACAACCGCTTCGATCTGCTTATCACGGCGGGCGAGGGGTGCTACTGCTTCGACGAAACGGGAAAGAGATATATCGACCTTACCAGCGGCATAGGCGTCAACTGCCTGGGCTACTGCGACAGGGAGTGGGCGGACGCGGTTTCTGAACAGGCGCATACGCTCAGCCATACGTCGAATCTTTTTTATACAGAGCCTTGCGTCAGGCTGGCAAAGGCGCTTTGCGAGCGTACCGGAGCGAAAAAGGTGTTTTTCGGCAACAGCGGAGCAGAAGCCAACGAGGGCGCCATCAAGGTCGCGAGAAAATATTCATACGATAAATACGGCGAAGGAAGGAATACCGTTATTACGCTTAAAAACTCCTTCCACGGCAGGACGATAACTACGCTTGCGGCGACGGGTCAGGACGTGTTCCACAACTACTTTTTCCCGTTCACCGAAGGGTTCAGATACGTTGAGAGCGGGGATATGAACGCGCTTAAGGCGCAGTTCGACGATACCGTGTGCGCGGTGATGATAGAGTTCATCCAGGGCGAAGGCGGAGTTATACCGCAGGATAAGGAGTATATCAAGGCGCTGAGAAAGTTCTGCGGCGAAAAGGACGTACTTCTGATAGCCGACGAAGTCCAGACGGGCGTAGGAAGAACGGGAAAATTCCTCGCAAGCGAGAATTACGGGATAGTCCCCGATATAACTACTTTGGCGAAAGGGCTGGGCGGAGGTCTGCCGATAGGCGCGGTCGCCGTTTACGGAAAGGCGGAGAACGTGATGGGATTTTCCTCTCACGGCAGCACTTTCGGAGGAAATCCGATAGTATGCGCGGGCGCGCTCAAAGTCATGGAGAGGATTGACGACGCTTTCCTCGCGGACGTCGAAAGTAAAGGAGAGTTCGTGCGCAAAAAGCTTGTCGGCGCAAAGGGCGTCGAAAGCGTTAGCGGCGCCGGACTTATGATAGGAATAAAGCCGACGGACAAAAAGTCCGCGGACATAGTCAAAAAAGGCATAGAGCGCGGCGTACTTATGCTTACCGCAAAGGATAAGATAAGACTTCTGCCTCCGCTCACGATAACGGTCAGACAACTTGACGAAGCGCTGGATATACTGCTTGAGATCCTCGCGGAATAAAGGAGAAATATGAAACATTTACTTAAAATGCTCGATTTAAGCAAAGAAGAGATATTTTCAATACTCAATCTTGCAGATCAGCTCAAATTCAATCAGAAACACAACATTCCTCACAAGCATCTCGAAGGAAAGACTCTCGGAATGATATTCCAGAAAGCTTCGACGAGAACGAGGGTCTCTTTCGAAACGGGTATGTATCAGCTGGGCGGTCAGGCGCTTTTTCTGTCTTCCAACGACTTGCAGATAGGAAGAGGAGAGCCTGTTCAGGATACCGCGCGCGTGCTTTCGAGATATCTTGACGGCATCATGATAAGGACGTTTGCTCAGCAGGAAGTCGAAGATCTTGCGAAATACGGCTCTATCCCGATAATCAACGGTCTGACTGACTTTGCGCATCCCTGCCAGGTGCTTGCCGACCTTATGACGATAAGAGAATACAAGGGCGCTTTCGATACGCTTAAGTTCTGTTATATCGGTGACGGCAACAATATGGCGAATTCGCTTACCGTCGGCTGCCTTAAGATGGGTATGAAGGTCTCTCTCGGCTGCCCGAAGGATTACGCGCCCGACAAACAGGTGCTTGATTTTGCGAAAGAATACGGCGACAAGTTTGAGCTCACCGACGATATATATGCCGCGGCAAAGGATGCGGACGTCATCTATACAGACGTCTGGGCTTCTATGGGGCAGGAAAAGGAAAGAGAGCAGAGAGCAAAGGCGTTCAAGGGCTACTGCGTTGACGGTAAGCTTATGGCGGTCGCTAAGCCCGACGCTATGGTATTGCACTGCCTGCCCGCTCACAGAGGAGAGGAGATAAGCGAAGAGGTCTTCGAGTCTCATCCCGAAATATTCGACGAGGCGGAAAACAGACTGCACGCTCAGAAAGCGGTGCTGGTCAAGCTGCTGGGCTGATATGCGTTATATCTGCGATATAAACAATAATAAATATAAAAATCTGAGACTTTGCCGCGCTGAACTTTGCGACTACGGCAAAGTCTTTTCTTTTCTCGACGATTGCAGGAAAGCTCTCGATAAGATAGAGTTTTTCTATCCTTATACGCAGTCTGAACTTGAAGCGGTGCTCGATAAAGGCTATTTCATGTGCGCTATGGAAGGCGACGAGATAGTGGCTACCTGTGCGGTAGACAGAGACGAGGAATATGCCCGTCAGCTCGCGGACGTGATAAAGAAAGGTTCGGGAGGCAAAGAGGACGTAGGCTTAGCGTATGAGGCGAGCGGGCTTATGGTAAGAGCGGATCGTCGCGGCGCGGGGCTCGCTTCCTATATGCTTTCTAAGGCCGTCGAGTATGCCGACGATCAAAAAATAAACCTGTGCGGAGTGGTTTTTTACACAAATAAAGCCAGTATAGCTACTTTCTTTGGCAGAAAATTCTTACTCAGCGCTATATTTGAGCCTATAAATGGCTATAAATTTGTATATTTATTAAAAAAATTTAATTTTCGCTATTCAAAGCCCGAATTATATGGTAAAATAGAAATAACGGAAGCGGAAGAGCTGAATACCGCATTGCAAAAGGGTTTTCAGGGGTTCGGGCTCGACGGCGATTCGTTGCTCGTTTCGGAAATAGGCCGTAAGGCTTAAATAAAACATGTGGACTTTAATTAATAAGTCCGAGGAGGAAATTGTATGAATAAAAGTGAATTGATTGCTGTCGTCGCTGACAAAGCGCAGGTAACCAAAGAAGTTGCAGGCAAGTGCCTCGACGGTGTTATCGCAGCTGTTTCTGAAGCTCTCGCTAACGGCGAAGAAGTCGCTCTCGCAGGATTCGGAAAGTTCGAAGTAAAAGAGAGAGCAGAGAGACAGGGCGTCAACCCCGCTACCGGCGAAAAGATCACGATCGCGGCAAGCAAAGCTGTTTCTTTCAAGGCAGGAAAGTCTCTGAAGGACTCTCTGTAAGATTTACTTAATTAAAAAAATCGGAGAGCTCCGGCTCTCCTATTTTTTTGTCTTTTTTCATTTCTGATCAGCGATAACGGATAAAGATTTAAAATATCCGACAGGTTTTTTAACGGTAATAAAAGAAATAAACGATATGAAAAGCAGTACCTGAAATAGAATCGAACAGATTTAAGGCAGATATTTTTAATAAAAAACGTATAAAATAAATTAAGCACGACAGATAAGTTATAAACAGTATAATTATGCGTATAAAAGAATAAGTGTAATTTAACGCACTTCCGCGCGTTCGACGGTACGGCTTCGGCGCGGAAGATCATCGTTAAGTCAGATATGTTATTGTAAAGGATCGCGCCTAACGTTATACGGGACTTATTTTGCTTTAAGGCGTTTGAAGAATTTTTTACGATAAAATTTTAACGCATACACAATATATTGTTTTTACAAAAATTAGCATATACAAAATGTTGCATTTTGCAGAAAGCTATGCTACAATGAGTTAGCAATATAAAGATAGCTGTGCGACTGACGGATATACATAGTTTACTATGGTGGAGCACAGCGGTTTAAGTCGACCGTCTGGGCAAAAAAACAACTAAAAAGTCCCGGCGGTATTTTTATTTTTTCGGGACAAAGGAGAAATGTTATGATAAACGAATGGCAGGGCTTTAAAAAGGGCAACTGGTGCAAGGCGATAGACGTAAGAGATTTTATCGTCAGAAACTATACTCCGTATAAGGGAGACAGCTCCTTTCTCAGCGGTCCGACCAAGAGAACGTCGGAAGTCAAAGCCAAGGTGGACGATCTTCTGGTTAAAGAAGCTGAAAAGGGCGTACTCGACGTCGATACCGAAAACGTCGCGTCAATACTTTCTTACGCTCCCGGATATATCGACAAAGAAAAGGATATCATCGTCGGCTTGCAGACGGATGCGCCGCTCAAGCGCGCCATCAATCCTTTTGCAGGCAAGAGAATGAGCGAAAAGGCGTGCGACGCTTACGGCTATAAAATGTCCGATCTTATAAAGACCGAGTTCAAATACCGTACCACGCACAACGACGGCGTGTTCCGCGTTTATACCGACGAGATGAGGGCAGCGAGACACGTGGGAGTAATTACGGGGCTTCCCGACGCTTATGCGAGAGGCAGGATCATCGGCGACTACCGCAGGATAGCTCTTTACGGTATGGATTATCTTATCGAGTGCAAGAAGGCGGATAAAAAAGAGCTGGGCAAAAACGATATGACTGCTGAAAACATTCAGCTCATCGAGGACGTCCAGAAGCAGCTCGAATTCATGGAACAGCTTAAAGTCATGGCTTCTCAGTACGGCTGCGATATCTCTAAGCCCGCGGCAAACGCGAGAGAAGCGGTGCAGTGGCTGTATTTCGGCTATCTCGGCGCGGTAAAGGAGCAGAACGGAGCGGCAAACTCTATCGGCAGGATATCCACCTTCCTCGATATTTATATCGAAAGGGATCTGAAAAAAGGCGTGCTGACGGAAGAGGGCGCGCAGGAACTTATAGACGACCTCGTACTCAAATTGAGACTGGTAAGACACCTCAGGACTCCCGAATACAACGACTTGTTCGCAGGCGATCCGACCTGGGTAACGACTTCGGAAGGCGGTATGTGCGAAGACGGCAGACCTATGGTCACGAAAAACTGCTTCCGTATATTGCAGACTCTTTACAACCTCGGCAGCAGCGCTGAGCCCAATATAACGATACTCTGGTCTCAGGAACTGCCCAAGGGCTTTAAGGACTTCTGCGCAAAGGTATCCATAGATACCGATTCTATCCAGTATGAAAACGACGACGTGATGCGCCCCGTATTCGGCGACGATTACGCGATCGCTTGCTGCGTGTCGGCGATGAGAGTAGGAAAGCAGATGCAGTATTTCGGCGCAAGATGCAACCTTGCGAAAGTTCTCCTTATGGCGCTCAACGGCGGCAAGGACGAGATATACGGCATTCAGGTGGCGCCCGAAGGCAAGATCTTCGACGAAGGCGTGCTCAATTACGACGAGGTGCTCAAGGCGTACAAGAAATATATGAAGTGGATGGCGAAACTTTACGTCAACACCCTGAATATAATCCACTATATGCACGATAAATACGCGTACGAAAGACTTATGATGAGTCTGCACGACACGCACGTGCAAAGGCTCATGGCGTTCGGTATATGCGGTCTCAGCGTGCTTGCAGACAGCCTCAGCGCAATAAAGTACGCGAAGGTCAAGGCGATTAAGGACGAGCGCGGACTCATTACCGATTTTGAGACAGAGGGCGAATTCCCCAAATACGGCAACGACGACGACAGAGTGGACAAGATAGCTCAGTGGATCGTAGAAAGCTTCTATAAAGAACTTATAAAGACTCCCGCGTACAGAGGCGCGAAACACACGCTTTCCATTCTTACGATAACCTCGAACGTCGTATACGGAAAGAAGACGGGCTCTACCCCCGACGGAAGAAAGCGCGGCGAACCGTTCGCTCCGGGCGCAAACCCGATGCACGGAAGAGACTGCGAAGGCGCTCTCGCCAGCCTGAATTCCGTTGCTAAACTCAGATACGACTGCTGCCGCGACGGCATATCCAATACCTTCTCGATAACCCCCGATACCCTCGGAGAGAACGAGCAGGACAGGATAAACAAGCTTGTCACGATGCTTGACGGCTATTTCGTGCAGGACGCTCACCATCTTAACGTCAACGTGTTGCACAGACAGAAGCTGATCGATGCGATGAACAACCCCTCACTCTATCCCAATCTGACGATAAGAGTAAGCGGCTACGCGGTCAATTTCAATAAGCTCAACAAGAACCAGCAGAAGGAAGTCATCAGCCGTACTTTCCACGAAAAGTTCTGATAATACGATCATGGCGAAAATTCAACCGACGGCGAATATCCATTCTTTCGAAAGCTTAGCCACCTTGGACGGTAAGGGACTGCGCTACGGGATATTTTTCGTCGGTTGTCCTTACCGCTGCGTGTACTGCCACAATCCCGACACGTGGAGCGGAGAAGGGCAGAGATATACCGTAGAAGAACTTGCGAAAAAGGTGATAAGGTATAAGCCTTATTTCGGCAAGGACGGCGGCGTGACGATAAGCGGCGGCGAGGTGCTTTTGCAGAGCGCGTTCGTCGCGGCGTTCGAAAAGAGAATGAAGAAAGAAGGCGTCGGCGTAGTCCTCGATACGTCGGGCGGAGTGCCTTTGACAAAAGAGGTGAAAGCTGCGATAGAGGGCGCAGAAGCGCTTATCCTCGATC
Source organism: Candidatus Ornithoclostridium faecavium (assembly GCA_018714045.1). Taxonomy (GTDB): domain Bacteria; phylum Bacillota; class Clostridia; order Christensenellales; family UBA3700; genus Ornithoclostridium; species Ornithoclostridium faecavium. Next base: position 13,266 of record DVNX01000104.1, on the reverse strand, counting down.
TTAAATTCTGGGACGACGCAGGATATCGCAAGTACTGTCGGGGAGGTATCGCGACAGTGCTGGAAACTCTTGACCATTGCGAAAAAAAACAGGTGCCCGTGTGGATAAGGACTGTATTAGTCCCCGGTATCAACGACAGGGAGGAGTGCATAGACAGGTACGCCGAAGTCGTTAAAGGATATACCTGTATAGAGCGCTATCAACTGCTGGCGTTCCATACGATGGGCTTTTCGAAATACGAAAGACTGGGGATAGACAATCCGCTTAAAGACACGCCCGCGATGGACAGGAGCAGACTTGACGAATTGCAGAGATATCTGGATTCAAAGGAGATAGTCAAATGACGAAAGAAGAGAGAAAACAGCTCGCTTACGACAATTTCAAGAAAGGCTACAATTGCTGCCAGTCTGTCGTTCTCGCATATGCTGACGTGTTGCCGCTGGACAAGGAGATCCTCGAAAAAGTCACGCTGGGGTTCGGCGCGGGTTTCGGCAGAACGAGAAATCTTTGCGGCGCGGTCAGCGCTTTCGGTTTCGTTACGGGACTTCTTCACGATAAGGAAGATACTGTTGCTGACGATAAGACAGACGTCTATAAACAGATAACCGAACTGGATGAGAAATTCAAAGCTTTGAACGGCACGGATATTTGCAGAGAGCTTCTCAAAAACGTAAAAAACCTGACCGCAGGTTACGTCCCCGACGTCAGAGACGAAGAGTATTACAAGGTGCGCCCGTGCGCAAAGTTCGTTATCGACAGCGCGGGACTTATTTACGATCATCTTTCTGAGCGCGGTATAATAAAATAAACGCGTTATCGTTCGGGATTTTGCTCCGCTTTCGCGGGGCGATTTTTTTATCGGAGCGGAGCATAACGCTTACGGGGCTGTTTTAAGCGATACGGCGATAAAACGCACTCGGGTAAGGGGCGAAGCCGACAAAAGGAAAAGCTCGCCTTATGCGGGCTGATACGGCGTGCAAGGCGTTGACGGAAAATAAATATATAATATCCCGCGCGTTGCACATAATTCCGATATGAGATGGGCGCTGAAAAAATTATACAGAATAGCGGGCAACGCGTACTGGAAGATTTTCGGAGGTTTTCTCCTTTCGCTGATATGGTTTGCGCTCGGGCTGGCGCTTATAGCGTCGGTAGTCGGGCTTGCCTGGGGGATTAGATGCGTAAGGGTGGGAATATTCGTATTCAAACCTTTCGGCAAGCAGGCTGTGACAGTGTTCGACAGACCGTTAGCCGACGCGGTATGGGCGCTTACTTTCGGGATCGTGCTGGGAACGGTCGCGGTCATAGGCGCGCTTTCGTCTCTTCTGGTGCCGATAGCCGCGCCGCTAAGCGTTCAGTGGATAAAGGTCGCAAAGACGTCTTTATTCCCTTTTTCAACGTATTTGCGCTGAATCCGAATTTAATATAAATTTATGAGCCCGTGTCGATTATGAGTATGTTTTTCCTCAGACAGATAACGATTGGCGTATCGTTGCGGCTTTGTCGCGTTTTGCCGAAGCGGAAGAGACCGTCAGCGAAGTCCCTGTCTGAAGAACACGCGTTTGCGCTTTGTAAAGTAAAGTTGCGTTTGCCAGCTTTGTTCAGTTTAAAAATCTTTGTGTTAATTTTAAAGTATTTATTGATATATTTTTATTATAATGTTATAATATAGGTAAGCGTCAGCGAATATTATTTTCGGGAGAAGATTATGCTTTATACTTTCAGCCACGACAAATACAGCGACTTTAAAGTTTTTGAAGATAACAGACTCAAGCCCAGAAGCTATTTTATACCTTTTGAAAACAGAAAACAGTGCGACGAAACCGATTATCTGACTGAACGGTACGCTTCGCCTCTCGTAACCGTGCTGAGCGGGGAGTGGGATTTCCTGTATTTCAAGCGCGTTTCTGAGATGCCCGCAAAGATAGACAGCTATACGCTTAAAGCGGATAAGGTAAAAGTTCCTTCCTGCTGGCAGTTTACAGGGTACGAAAATCCTTATTACGTAAACATTCGTTATCAGTTCGACTGTCATCCTCCGCGCATACCGGCGGACGAGGGCTTTATCGGTAAGAATATGCCGATAAACGCGAAGGGCGGACCTTTCAAAGTCTACAATTCGGTCGGACTTTACCGCAAGACTTTTGAGCTGAAACGCAAGGATAAGCATATACTTACCTTCCTCGGCGCCGCTTCCAACGTTCAGGTCTACATGAACGGTCAATACGTCGGTTACGGAGAGGGAAGCCACAATACGTCTGAATTCGACGTCACGCCTTACGTCCTCGACGGCATGAACGAGGTGATAGTCCTCGTCTACAAGTGGTGTAACGGCACCTATCTCGAAGCTCAGGATATGTTCCGCAACAACGGCATATTCAGAGACGTGTATATACAGTCTTTCAACGGAGCCTATATAAGAGATATAAGCGCGAGGACGAAGCGCTTGAACTCCAACGCATGGAAGCTGGTCGTAAAAGCGACCGTGGAAGGTCTTGCAGAGACGAAATTCTCTTTGGAAAGAGAGGGAAAAGTCGTTGCGGAAGGAAGCTCTGACAGCGGAGAATGGGCGGTCGAGCTGGACAGACCCGATCTGTGGTCGGCTGAAGTACCCGATCTTTATATGCTTTATATTACGCTTAAAAGCGGAGGGGAAGAAGTTCAGGTCGTAAGACAGGAGATCGGTTTCAGGGAAGTCATCGTGGACGGCAACGTTTTCCGTTTCAACGGCGAAGCGATAAAGATAAAGGGCGTAAACCATCACGATACGCACGAGAGCAAGGGCTATGCGGTAAGCGTTGCGGATTACGTGAAAGACGCAGTGCTGATGAAGGAATACAACGTCAACGCAGTTCGCACGTCGCATTATCCCCCCGACCCGGTGTTTCTTAAGATAGCCAACTATATGGGACTTTACATAATAGACGAAGCGGATATCGAGGCTCACGGTACGAGCGCTACGTATATTTCCCGTCCCAACAGGATTAGCAACGACGTAAAATGGAGATCTCATTATTTCGACCGCGTGATACGCATGTATGAGAGAGACAAGAATAATCCGTGCGTCGTAATGTGGTCGCTGGGAAACGAGGCAGGCGGCTGGAGAAACCAGGATTACTGTTATCTCGAGCTCAAGAAGCTGACCCGAGTGCCGATACATTACGAGGGAGCGTGCAGGACTCCTCGCTGGGCGTACGACGTGCTTTCTCAGATGTATTCGTTTACTGAGACCTACGATAAATATCTGGATAAGAAATTGCCTGAAAAATACTATAAGAAGCCGTTTTTCCAGTGCGAGTACGCGCACGCGATGGGCGTGGGACCAGGGTCTCTCGACGACTACTGGAACCGTTTTTACAGATCGGAAAGCCTTATGGGCGGCTGTATCTGGGAGTGGGCAGACCATGCGGTGAAACACGCGGACGGAACTTATACCTACGGCGGCGATCACGGCGAATACGCTCACGACTCCAACTTCTGCGTGGACGGTCTGTTCTTCCCCAACAGGACGCCGCATACGGGCGCTAAATGCATGCAGGCGGTCTACAGACCGATAAGGGCTTCCTACGTTTCGACAAACAGGTACGTTCTGACCAATACCGATTATTTCAGAGATTCTTCGTGGCTCGATATAAGCTGGGAATACGTCGTCAACGGCGTGGCGGGCGAAACGGGCGAGGTAAAGAGCGTTATCCCGCCAAAGGAAAAGACAGAGGTCGTATTGAAACATAAGAGCATAGACACGACCAAAGATTGCTGCATAAATTTCATATATAAAGACAAGTCGACAGGAAAGGTCGTCGCCAAAGAGCAGATACTTATGTGTCAGAGCGTCGGAAGGAGAGCGGTCGAAGGCGGTGCAGGCGAGGTCGCCTATATCGAAAATTCTACGATGATATCCATCGCGACCAATAACGCGAGCGTCGCTATCGATAAAGAGACGGGAAGGCTTACGGGATATGAGGTCGACGGGGTCGAGTATCTGAACAGAAACGCTAAGAACAAAGGCTTCAGTCTCTCTATTTACGACAGCCCGATAGACAACTATATGTACGTTTCCAATAAGTGGAAGGCTCTCGGTCTCGATAGCGCGAAGTGCGTGTTTACGGGACTTGACAGCGAAAAACAGAGCGGAAAAGTCGTGGTTGCCTGCCATTACGACGTCCTGTTGAAGGGCAAGAAAAAATTCGTCTATACGATACAGTATACCGTCTGCGCAGACAACACTCTCGACGTAAAGCTTCTTCTCGATACGAAAAAGTACGTGGATCTGCCCAAGTTCGGCGTTTGCTTAGAGATGCCTTCGTGTTACGACGGCGTGCGTTATTACGGCAAGGGAGATAAAGAGAATTACAGCGATTTCGGTGCCCACGCTCTGCTGGGTATATACGAGACGACCGTCGGCAAGATGGCTGAGCCTTATATCAGACCGCAGGCGTCGGGTAACCGCGCAGAAACGCGCTGGGCTGAGGTGTTCGACGAAAACGGAACGGGACTCAGGTTTACCGCCCAAGGCACGGCATTCAATTTCAATGCGGTACCGTACAATCCCGAAGGACTTATCGGCGCGACTCACAGACAGGAAATAAAATACGACGGCACGACCTGCGTGCATATCGACCATTTCGTCAGGGGAGTAGGTTCGAACAGTTGCGGTCCCGATACGCGGTCTGAGTACAGACTGGGCAAAAAGCAGACAAGGCTGCAATACGAATTTACCGTAAGACCGATCGGGAAATCAGAGATCAAAAAATAAAAACGAATACGCGGACGCGTACATGTATTAAATATATATAATGTACGCGCGCGTATCAATAATAGATAAGATTTTAATAAAATTTATAAATATTTTATTTTTACTATTGAAAAGCAGACGAATATATGCTATAATACAACTATAATGTTGCGGTGGCAAATGGAGGAATACGTTTATGGCAAAAGAATTCGATTACGAAGTAGTTAAGACCTACGGCAGTCTTTCGGAATCAAGCAAGGGATGGAAGAAAGAGATCAAACTGATCAGCTGGAATCAGAAAGAGCCCAAGTACGATATCAGAGAGTGGTCTCCCGACGGCGAGAAAATGGGCAAGGGCGTAACGCTTTCCAAAGAAGAACTCGTCAATCTGAAATCTCTCCTCGACGAAATTCTCGCAGAGTAATCTTTCGGATTTTTTCGCTTACATACTGGATTTGTTTTTATACGGTATATATGATTATACGGTAGCATTTGCTATCGTATTTTTTTGTTATTTGCGCTTTTTCGCGCGGGAAGAGAGACAATGATTTTTGCGGATAGTATCATATAACAGCTCTGAAAGTAAGCGCGCCGAACGGGTAGGAAATGGCTATTGTTTTTTGACGTGCGCCCGCTTGAGAGCGTCGCGTGCGTGCGTGATTTACGCGTGCGCGCGGACAAGTATGTCAACGCCCGAAAAGAATAAGTTTTGTCGCCGTAAAATCTCTATGGTTATAAGAAGCAAATTTTACGTTTTCTACTGTTGACAAAGCCATTTCACGGTAATATAATGGATAAAGTTGATGAGGGGAGTAAAGAAAGGGAGGTGCGAATATGGGCTACGTATTCAGTTACAACATTTTCTTACATCTTGCATTGATCTTGTTGCTTACGAAAGTTCTGGGTATACTGATGAGAAAGATCGGTCTGCCTCAGGTCGTGGGCGCTCTTTTGGCAGGTATTATCATCGGTGTCAGCGGCATTATCAAAGACACCGCGGAGCTTAAGCCTTTCTCCGAAATAGGCGTGGTAATGATCATGTTTACCGCCGGCATGGAGACCAATTTCAAAGAACTGAAAAAGAACGGCGTTGCTTCCGTGCTCATCACGAGCCTCGGCGTTATCGTTCCGTTAGCGGTCGGTTTCGGCGTTTCGTGGATAATTCCCGGTCTTACGTTCAAAGAAAGATTCTTCTTCGGCGTTATACTTGCAGCAACGTCTGTCGGCATTACGGTCGCCGTACTCAAAGAGATAGGCAAGATCCACGGCAAAGTTGGCGCAAGCATAGTTACGGCAGCAGTTCTCGACGATATAATAGGTATAGTTATCCTTGCGTTCGCTACCGGTGACGTCGATTCGAGTACATGGGGTTTCAAGCTTGCAGACCTGTTCGGAGACGCTACTAAGGTAGCATCGGGCGTACTTGTTCTTATAAACGTCGTTCTGTTCTTTATCATAGCGATAGCATTCGGTGTTGCGATACATTTTATATTTAAATTCCTCAGCAAGAAATTCCCGCACACGAGAAGACTTTCTATATTCGGTCTCGCGACAGCGTTCCTGTTCGCATGGTTCTCAGAAGAGCTCTTCGGCGTAGCCTCGATAACAGGAGCGTTCGTAGCGGGTATGATGATGTCCAACATGAAGCAGACTGAATACGTTGAACGTCGTATTGATATGAGCGCCTATATGCTGTTCAGCCCGATATTCTTCGCGAATATAGGTATCTGTCTTGATTACGGCGCGCTTATCGACAATATCAGCTGGACGGTCGTCCTGTTCAGCCTGACGTTCGTCATCTGCGGTATGGCTGCAAAGCTGGTCGGCTGCGCTACGGGCGGTCTTATCTGCAGATATAAGAAACACGAAAGCTTAGAAGTCGGACTCGGCATGATGGTGAGAGGCGAGGTTTGCCTTATAGTTGCCCAGAAGGGTATTGAAGAAGGCATAATCTCTGAACAGTACCTGCCCGCGGTCATACTGCTGGTCATCATGTCGTCGTTGCTCACGCCTATCCTGCTTAAGCTTACGTTCAAGAAATTCCCGAGCGACGACGAGGACGGAAAATACGAAACTCCTGCTTCACCTGTCGCAGCGAATATCATTAAAGAGAAGCTTGAAAAGGATATGCCCGTCTGCGACGAGACGATAAGCACTGAAGCAAACGACGTCGCGATCGAAGAGATGAGCGAAGAGGGCGGATCAATAGAAGATAAAGATCAGCCTTCGACGGAAGAAAAGAAATAATTATCAAAAGGATGGCATTATCCGCGCCGCTTGAAAAAGCGGCGCTTTTTTACGCGCACACGCTAAGAAAACTTAAATTACACAGGTTGTTGAAAAAAGCGGACGCGTATGATATAATGAAGCCATGAAAAAGCGCAGCAGAACAATAATAGCTTTCATTCTCGTGCTTGCGACGATACTTACGTTCGTCCTGAGCGCGTGCTCCGATCTCAGACTCAAACTCGCTAAGCCTGAGCTGACTTACGATAACGGCGTCGTGTCGTGGACGTCGATAGGCTTTGCCGACGGGTACGAGCTGAGTTTTTACGAGGACGCGAACGGAGAAAGAGGGGAGCAGACAGGTGAAACTCTAAGCCTAAAAATCACCAATTACGCTCTTACGGCGGACGGTGTATACTGGGTCGGGGTACGTGCTGTCGCTGAAAAGTTCAACGCTTCGGACGAAGCGTATCTGCGCGTTGAAAAGGAGAATACCGAAGACGACGTGACCATTCCCGGAGGCGACGACTCCGACGAAGGAGGGGCTGGCGGGGATACGTCCGATCCGTCAGGCGGAGATACCTCTCACGACGTGCTTCCGTCAGGTGCTCCGGCGCTGCATCTTCCTGTGGGGGCTCAACAGAAATTCAACTATATTTCAGAATCGGCTTACGGCGGCGTGTCTGTCGCGCTGACGAAGGAAACCGACGCGGTAGCGCGCATTTTTGTCGCGGCGGGAGAGCTTACGTACGGTTGGTCGTACGACGCTGAAAACAATGCGGTAGAACTTGAATACGCTCTGTTCGACGGCTTAAAAGAGGGAACCGATACTAAATTCACCGCGGTGACTGAAAGCGGCAAGACTTTCGATTTTTACGTTACGCTGACAGGCGTTGCAGATATGCCGTCAACGGTCGATCTGCCGGGCTACGGAGCATATGTATATTGTAAGTCATCCGAAACGGCTTCAGAAGGACTCACGGTGACTTATTCTTCCCCCGCCAGCACTCAGGCAGTCAGTGTGGACGGCTTAAAGCTTACTTACAGGACTACGATTTATTCGGTCACTTCAGGTGCGGTAAATTTCAAGGAAGATTATCTTAAATCGCTTGATTACGGTCTGCACGAGGTCGAGCTGTTTACTTCCAAAGGCGTTATAGATTTTTATATTTTCGTCTATTCGTCGAGCATAATGTGTTACGACCTGCATTACGAATTTGACGACACGTATCCGGATATTACTCTGAAATGGTCGGTCGATTATCCTATCGACAAGTTCGAAGTATACGTTAACGGCACTGTGTATTCCAGCGTGGACAATCCCGATCTCTTCGACGGCAACTCTTTCGATCTGGCGGGCATAATAAGCGCGGGCAGTACCTGCAGCGCTTACGTAAAGAGCTATGTGAACGCGGTGGATACGCCTGCGACCAGCGCGACCGCGGTATACGCGGACAATTCTTCGGCGATAGCGGATTATCTGGATCCTTCCAAGGGTTTTACCTATTTTGACAAGACTTACAACAGATATATAGACAGCGAAGAGGAGATTGACGTCCTTGCTTATTATATGATACTTTACAACTATAAGCTGGACGAGAAATCCTTCAATACGTCGAGCGGTTCAAAATTGATGACCTATATGGATATATATCCCGCGCCCTCTCTCGGCGTGACGCAGGCAAGCGATATTATGCAAATGTTCGCTGAATCTTGCGGAAAATATAAGGAATCGATAAAATATCTGTACGCGGCTGTTGCGCTTTCCGACGGAGCGTACAGGATAGGTCTTTCTATGACTTCTCAGAACGAGGCGCTCTACGACAGCGAAACGAGTTATACGGAATCTCTGTCCAACGAGTTCCATCTTACCAGATCTTCGCGCCCGTCGTCTTTCGAAGACTTTGCGATTAACGACAGGGAAGGGGTAGTCGTTGAGACCAGCGATCAGCTTTTCTTCGCGATAGAAGCGGGGTTTAAACCGCTACCCGTTGCGGGAAGCGTCGCCGAAGGGCTGTACGAACTGGCAAAAGACGTCTGCCGCACCTATATCGACGACGATATGACCGACTACGAGAAAGTACACGCGATTTACGACTGGCTGGGCAAGAACGTAGTATACGATTATAATATCGTCAAGGAAATGGGCAATATCGAGCCCAGCAGCAGTCTTTACGACAAATTCTATTCTTATGACTGTTTCTATCTCGAAGGAGTGCTTGAAAACGGCGTCGCGGTATGCAACGGTATAGCAAAAACGTTTGTCGTGCTTTGCGGGATAGAAGGTATAACGGCGGTAAAAGTCAACGGTACCGCAAGCGGCGGCGCTCATGCGTGGAATAAAGTTCTGATAAACGAAAAATGGTATATCGTTGACAGCACATGGAGCAACCGAAAGACTACCGAAAACAGAAAGAACGTGGAAAAGTTCACTCACGAATATCTGTTCCTTACGACGTCTGAATCGTCTGCCGACAGGACAGAACTTACCGAAGATACGCTCGGATATTACTGCGGAGACAAGCAGATATCCGTAGTATACTGATATGTGGGATAACGAAAAGATAACCGCGCTTCTGAAAAAGCACGAGGATAAGAAATACAAAGAATTTCACGGCGGACTTACGTTTACGGCGTACGAGCGCATAGGCGTCAGAGTACCCGTATTGCGCGCTCTCGCTAAAGAGATAATAAAGTCGGGCGAATGGGAAGGATTTCTTTCCGTCCGTCCGATACTTTTTTACGAACAGGCAATGCTGTGCGGCATTATTTCGGCAAGCGTAAAAGAGCCTTACGGGGACAAGATAAAGAGACTTAAGGAGTTTTCGGGGCTGATAGACGACTGGGCGGTATGCGACGTGACCTGTTCGGGGCTGAAGTGCAAAGACGACAGACTGTTCAGCGACGCGTGCGCTTTCGCTGCAAGTTCCGATATGTGGCTCGCCCGCATGGGACTGGTGATAATACTCGGAAATTTTGCGGACAGAAAGCATCTTTGCGGGATACGCGAAGCGATAAACTCTGTGAGAGCGAAAGGGTACTATATCGACATGGCTGTCGGCTGGCTGATATGCACGGTAGAAAGTCATGACCAGGGCGCGGGAATAGAGCTTATGCTTACGACGAACGTATCGCAAACGGTCAGAAAGATAGCTGCGGGAAAGATGCGCGACAGCTATCGCGTAAGCGACGAAAGTAAGAAAAAAGCCAAAGAGATCGCTAACGGATAAAACAAGTTTAATCGACACGGGAGCGTAAAATATTATCATACGGCAAGAAAAGTTTTTCTTTGACCGCAAGGGTGCCGTCAGATAATTGTTTGCGTCAACTCGGAGGTTACCAGACGATCGATTAAACTTATGCAGATCGGAATTGTAGATCGTATATGTTCGCTGCTGACAATCATCGGTGCTTTTGCTTACATTACGTCGGCAATATTGTATATTATGTAATTAGTTACGTATTTGAGGTCGGTCATGAAAGAAAACATGCCTTTCGGTCTGAAGATCGCTATAATCAACAGAGCATTCAAGAAAAGACTTGACGAAAAAGCTTCCGCGATGGTTCTCACGTTTCGTCCCATTAGCTCTGCTATCTTTCTTAAACCATTGCCTTCAGTGTAGTATTTTCGTAGACAACAGCGCTCTTCTATGCTAAGATGTGTATAGTTCATATGATTTCTCCTGTTGTGTTTTTTTGTTGCAATTTTAATTATACAACAGATTCATATGAACTTCTTTTTTTGTTCTCAAAGTGTTGCACTTGAAAGTGTAATTTACCAAGACTAATAAAAAATGCGGATACGTATCCGCATTTTTTATTCGTTAAATTTATCACTTCAACCTGTCGATGAGATAGGGCAGTTCTTTTTCGAATTTTACGCCGTACCAATGGCTTTCGTCGTCCATGGTCGCTTCTATCGTCCTGACTGTGAAATCGGCGGCTATCGAAGCGCTTTCGTAAACGCTTTTGCCGTTCATATACGCGCCGACGAAGGCGGATGCATACACGTCGCCCGTTCCGTGAGACATACGCGGCAGTTTGTCGTTGAAATAGTATTCGACCTTTTTGCTCTTGCAGTCGTATACCGCTACGCCGAGTTTTTTCGGATCGAAAGAAACGCCCGTAAGCACTACTTTTTTGCAGCCCAGTTCTGAGAGCTTCGAGAGAAGATCCAGGATATATTTTTCGTCGTATTCCGTCCTGAATGCGGTTCCCGTCATAAGGCACGCTTCGGTTATGTTGGGGAGAATCACGTCGGCGACCGCGCAAAGTCTCGCCATATCCTTCGGGAAGTCCTCGGGGAAGCCCTTATAGAGCACGCCTCCGTCAGCCATGGCAGGATCGACTATCGTCGCGCCGTCCTTTTCGAGGTGGCGGTCGATAAGCTTGAGGATCAGATCGACCTGTTCGCGGCTGCCGAGATATCCGGTATAAATCGCTTTAAAGGTAATGTTTTCTTTGCTCCAATGTTCGGATATGGGCTGAATATCGCACGTCAGATCGCGGAAGGTCCAGCCGGGCTTGAAAGCCGTGTGAGTACTGAGCACTGCAGTAGGCAATACGCAGGTCTCTATCCCGCAAGCAGAGATGACGGGGAGAGCTACGGTGAGGGAGCATTGTCCCACGCACGAGATATCCTGTACCGTCAAAATCTTTTCTTTGGACATAAGCATATACTCCTTTGTCAAAAGATATCTATAATATTATAAAATCGCGTGTGCGATCAGTCAAATAAAATCGCAGTTTAGTTTAACAAACTAAAAGTCCGATTGAAAACGCATGAAAACGGGGCGTATATTATATTCGAAATCGCTGATAAATTGTTGAAATTTAAGTGCATACAGCGAAATCTAAGGTTTAATAAGGGAGTAACAGCAAAAGTTATTCCCTTTTTTACTTATTAGAAAAAATTTTTTGATTACCGTCGCAAAACTCTTGACAGGGGAGCTGCATATGATTATAATGATAATTGAATTATCGGTAATTAGATTATCGTAGGAGGCAGGCATGTCGGTTGCGGACAGAAGTATCGACCCGCGCATCATGGAGAGCGCGAAAGGGGAGTTTCTGCAAAAGGGATTTTTAGATGCGTCCTTGCAGGAGATCTGTAACAACGCGGGCGTGACCACGGGTGCGTTGTACAAGCGGTTCAAGGGCAAGGAAGAGCTTTTCTGCGCGCTGGTGGAGAGCACCGTGCAAGACCTCGAAGAGGTAGTGCGGCAAAAATCTGTCCTGCCCGCAACGCTCACGGACGAACAGCTCAAAAAGGCGTGGGACATGGACAGGGAATATATGCAGTGGTGGTTTAATTATCTCTACGACCGCTACGACGAAATGCGCCTGCTGCTCGTCTTTTCGGATGGAACGAAGTACGCGAACTTCGAGCACGAGTGGGTGGAGGGCATGAGTCACACCACCTATGCGTATTACAAGGAGGCGCAGAGGCGCGGACTGACAAAGACGGACATCTCCGAAAAGGAAATGCACGTCATGCTGTCCGCCTTTTGGACGGCTATCTGCGAGCCGCTCATTCACGGGTTTACAAAGGAGGAGGCGGGGCGCATCTCCGATTTGATGTGCGGACTGTTCGATTGGTATAAAATGCTCGGTTTCGAGCGGTAAACTCTGCCGCCCGCAGTGGCGGCAATTCTTTCGGTACAACGTTCGCATATGCGAACAAATAAAAATATAGGAGGCTGTATGATAAAAAGTATCTTGAAATATGCGGGTAAGTACAAGATTCTCACCATTGTAGCAACTGTCATGGTCGTAATCGCCGTGGCGGCGCAGATCTTGCCGTACATATTCGCGTATCAGATCATCTCGCCGCTCATTGCGGGTGAGAGTATCACATGGCAGTTCGCCGTGGGCAGAGTGGCGGGCGTTGCCGTCTGTCTTGTGCTGAACTTTGTGTTTTACCTCGGCGGCCTGTCCCTCTCGCACATTGCGGCGTTCAACACGCTGTACAATCTGCGTGTGAGCTTGCAGGGCAAAATGGAAAAACTGCCCCTCGGCGTGGTGCAGGAGAAGGGGACGGGGAATCTCAAAAAGCTGTTCGTGGACGACGTGGAGAGCATGGAACTTCTGCTCGCGCACGCCATACCCGAAGGCATCGGTAACCTGCTCATTCCCATCGGCGTATTCATCGCCATGTTCGCGGTGGACTGGAAACTCGCGCTCTTAACTCTCGTCATGCTTCCCATTGGCGTGTGGGCGGTCATGATGATGACACGCGCCGGCTTTGCCAAGATGGACAGTTACTACCGCTCTGCGCAAGTCATGAACAACACCATCATCGAATA
>DVNX01000103.1 GCA_018714045.1 Candidatus Ornithoclostridium faecavium | reverse complement strand
GAATACAACGGGAATACGACCCAGCTTTGTTTCACCAATTCCGATATATATCCGATAATCGAAGCTAAGCTCGCCGAGTTCATCGCTGAGTATCCAGATGCGAAATACTGGGATTTCAGCATAAACGACAACAATTTTTATTGTCAGTGCGACGAGTGTGAGAAATCCTATGAAAAGTACAGTTCGCGCGCAGGTGCGCTTATAGAGATACTCAATAAGCTTGCGAAGAAATTCCCCGACAAATATATAAGCACTCTCGCTTATATGTATACTAAAGACGTCCCCGAGGGTATAGTTTGCGAAAAGAACGTGAACATAGTCATCGCGCCCATCGAGACCTCTCAGCTTTACAGCAGCAAGTACGGCGACAACGAGGCTTCTGCTGAGGCGAAAAAGATGATAGAAGACTGGAGTGCCGTCTGCGACAACCTGTTTGTCTGGGATTACGTAGTCGATTTCAAGAATCTGCTGATGCCTTATCCGAATTTCGCGGTACAGAAAGACAACGCCGAATTCTATAAGGAAAACAACGTAAGGAGCGTATTTCATCAGGGCAGCAGAGAAAAAGGCGACGAACTGGCATGTATGAGAAGTTATCTTCTTGCAAAACAACTGTGGAATACGGATACCGACGTCAACGCGCTTCTGGGCAAGTATATGGCTGTGACTTACGGCGGCGCAGCGGATTATATTGCCGAATACATTGATATAATGCACGAATCGGTCAGAAACGAAGCGACTGAACTTGATCTTTACGACGCGCCATCGGCTCATCACGGCGATTATCTTAGCAGCGAAAAAATACAAAAGTATTTGCAGCTTACTCAAAAGGCGCTCGACGCTGTAAGCGGCGACAGCGAAAGGACGGGGTATGTAGAAGAGATAAGGATAAACGTCCTTTACGCGAATATGTTCGGGGAGGGTTGGAATATTTTCGAAAAGGAAGAGGCGTTCGAAGAATTCAGAGCGCTGGCAGTCAAGCACGGAATAGAAAGACCTTACGAGGTGGCTCCGCCGGATATGGACGAATTTCTGAACGAAACTTATCCGCTTCATCTTGCTATGATAAAGCTTTATGTTTCGCTTTGCGTTATCGGCGGAGTCGCTGTAGCGGCTTGCGCGATCTTTTTAGCATTTTATATAGTAAAGAAGAAAAGTAAAAAAGCATAAAATAAAGACCGCTTGAAGTAAAACAGGAGGTTTTTTTATCGACGATACTTGTTTTAAGACAAACTTGAGAGTATATCCGCCGTTTACCGCTCATAGAATAGCGGTATGTGGAAGAAGACTCTGACGATAGACAAAGCATATACGCGCGAAAGCCGCGCATTGCTGAGCGAGCTGAAAAAGAACAAGGCTGCCGTATTTGCCTTAGAAGAGCATAAAAGCAGACTGGTCGTATCCGTTGCGGCGAAAAACAGCGACGGGGAAGCTGTGGACGATTTCGTATGCGGGATAGCGGCGAAGATACTTACGACCTATTTCAAACACGCTTACCTTACGAGGGAACTCGGATTGAAGAAGGTCTCCGAGGCTGCTGCGGGACTTCTCGCGGTGATGATATATTACGACTGCGAAGGCGACTTCGACGAACTGTTCGGGCAATTCAAAAAAAGCGAAATCATCTGTATAGACGGCGTTTTCAATTTTGCAATGCGGTCGATAAAAGAGGACTGGGAAGAACTTGCCGCGATATCGTCAGATCTTTTCGAAGGAGCTTACTGCGACGAGGACCTGTACGAGGTCGCAGGGTACGTCGTTGAGGAAAGAGCGGACAGAACCAAACTCCTGATCGCAGACGAAAAGAACCCTGTCGTGACTGATCTTACGAGCGGAGGTTTCGTTACCGTAGACGATTTTTACGGCGACAAAACGCTAAATCTGATAAATTGCGCGGTCGGGCACGGCGCGAAAGAGATAACCCTCGACGCAGGCTTCAAAGACGAAAGGCTTATAAACGCGTTGTCGCGTTTTTCAAAGGTCAGGCGGATATAGCAAGGATAAAAATTCGCTTTTTAAACAATTGACAACCGGCAAGCGGCGGTTTATAATATATCCACAAAGCAAATGCCGCGCCCTTAAGGGCAGACAGAGGACACGCCTCGACGGATACGGGCTACAGAGAGCTTTCGGTGCTGAGAAGAAAGCGCTGTCGGTCGTTGAAGGTACCACCGCTGTAAGGCACGTTCGCCGTACGAAACGGCGCTAATCGAGAGACGGCGTTTATCGCCGTAAGTAAGGTGGAACCGCGACATATCGTCGTCCTTACGTGAAAACGTAAGGGCGTTTTTTTATACGTAAACGGAGGTATCTTTATGATAATCACACTTAAAGACGGAAGCAGTAAAGAGTACGCAAACGGCATGACCGTGCTCGATATCGCGAAAGATCTTTCGGAAGGTCTCGCCAGAGTCACTCTGGGCGCGATAGTCGACGGCAAGGTGGTCGAAGCCAATACCGTACTGGACAAAGATTGCAATTTGCAGATACTGACCTTCAGAGATCCCGAAGGCAGAAAGATATACCGCCACACCTGCGCGCACGTTCTCGCTCAGGCTGTAAAGACAGTTTATCCGACCGTTAAGCTGGCGATCGGACCCGCTATCGATGACGGGTTCTACTACGATTTCGACTTCACGACCCCGATATCGATGGAACAGCTCGACAAGGTAGAAGAGGAGATGAAGCGCATTATCAAGGCTAATTATCCTCTCGAAAGATTCGTTCTGCCCAGAAAAGAGGCATTGAAGCTGATGAAAGGCTTCGACGAACCTTACAAGGTAGAACTTATCAACGACCTGCCCAAGGACGCGGAGATATCCTTCTACCGTCAGGGCAATTTCACCGACCTTTGTGCGGGACCGCATCTGCCGTCTACGGGAATGATAAAGGCTTTCAAGCTTACCAGCCTTACGGGCGCGTACTGGCGCGGCAACGAAAAGAACAAGATGCTGTCGAGAATTTACGGCACCTGTTTCGATAAGAAAAGCGATCTTACCGAATATCTCGCTGCGGTCGAAGAAGCTAAAAAGCGCGACCACAACAAACTGGGAAGAGAGCTGGGTATATTTATGACCGACGAAAAGATAGGTCAAGGCTTGCCCCTTCTCATGCCCAGGGGTACGAAGATATTCCAGACTCTTACGCGTTTCGTAGAGGACGAGGAAGAAAGACGCGGTTACGTCCGCACCAAGACCCCGTATATGGCTAAATCCGACCTTTACAAGGTTTCGGGGCACTGGGATCACTATAAAGACGGTATGTTCGTTATAGGCGACGAGGAAAAGGACGACGAAGTTTTCGCGCTCCGTCCGATGACCTGCCCGTTTCAGTATACTATATATAATAACGGCCTCAAGAGCTACCGCGATCTGCCGATAAGATACGGCGAGACGTCTACGCTGTTCAGAAACGAAGCGAGCGGCGAAATGCACGGACTTATCCGCGTAAGGCAGTTCACTATAAGCGAAGGTCACATCGTATGCACGCCTCAGCAACTCGAAGAAGAGTTCAAAGGCAGCGTTGACCTCATCAAATATATGCTGACCTGCTGCGGTCTGCAGAACGACGTTACGTACCGCTTCTCCAAGTGGGATCCCAGCGATACGAAAAAGTATATCAATGAGCCCGACACCTGGAACAAGGCTGAAGATACGATGAGGAAGATTCTCGATCACCTCGGCATAGAATATACCGAAGCGGTCGGCGAAGCGGCTTTCTACGGACCCAAACTCGACATACAGATAAAGAACGTACACGGCAAAGAGGATACTATAATCACCGTACAGGTAGATATGTTCCTTGCTGAAAACTTCGATATGAGCTACGTCGACGAGAACGGAGAAAAGAGAAGACCGTATATCATCCACCGCACTTCGATAGGTTGTTACGAACGCACGATAGCTCTGCTCATCGAAAAGTATGCGGGCGCGTTCCCGCTGTGGATAGCTCCCACTCAGGTCAAGGTCATCAGCCTTACCGACAGAAACGCGGCAAGCGCGAAAGCCATTTCCGACAAGCTGTACAGTTACGGTATAAGGACTGAGCTGGACGACAGAAGCGAAACAGTCGGCTATAAGATAAGAAGCGCTCAGCTGGAGAAGGTACCGTATATGATAGTTATCGGCGACAAGGAAGCGGAAAGCGGAGTGGTATCCGTACGCCGCCGCGGCGAGGGAGTCATTGGAGAAATGAGTCTCGACGACTTCATCGCGCGTCTGCAAAAAGAGATCGCAGAGAAGCGCCTCGACTGATATCGGACGAATATAAAATCACGCCGTCGGATCTTTCCGACGGCTTTTTTATTTTACAACAAAAACTTTTACGGTTTCTGAAATAAATCCTTGCTTCAAATCGAATATATGGTAAAACGGAAAAGACGTCGTAAACGTATGCCGTTTATGATAAAACTGCTTTTGCGGAGGGAGACATGAACAGAAAATTCGCATTTATTATTATCCCGACCGTTCAATATTAAATCGACATTTCCCCGTTGACAACCGCGCCGTTTTGAAGTACAATCGAATTTAGGAGAAAACTATGAAAAAACCATGTGTCTTTGCCGCGATCTGCATTGTATGCGTCCTCGTTGCGGTGGCGCTTCTCGCGGTTGCCTGTCTGCCGATGCCCGACATCCCGCTATCCGACTCGGAACGCGGCTTCGACCCGGAACGCGGCGTCGACGCTACACGCCGCGGCGGGATCTCTTTCACCGTTGCCTCCTACAACGTCTGGAGCGGCGGCAACACCCTCGAAAACGAATACGCGATCGCCGCCCAACTCGACGACTGCGGCGTCGACATCGCCGGACTCCAGGAAGTGGACACCGACGACTTCGACCGCAGAGGCGGAGGCTTCACGACCGCGTTGACGAGCGGTTCCCTCGCCAACAAACACTTCACCCCCACCGAAACATACGCTATGGGCGACAAGTACGGCATTATGACGACGACGTCCCGCACGATCGCCGACGCGCAATGCGCGATGCTGCCCTATCCCTATCCCTATGTTTCCGCGTTTATGGAGCCGAGGATGGTACAGCGCACTCTGATCGACGTCGACGGCGTGCGGATCGCGTTTTACAACACCCACCTCGACTACACAAACGCACAGAAAGACGGCAGGCTTTTGCGCGAACTGCAGGCGGAGTTCATCTTCGAGCTGATGCAGAGCGACCCGTCCCCGTACAAAGTGCTGACAGGCGACTTCAACATCTCGTCGTTCGACGACTTGGCGCCTTTCTTCGACAGCGACGAGTATGCGCTCTTCATAAATCCCGACAACGCGCTCGCGACATTCGCCGGGGGATCGTCGTTTGCCTGCATAGACAACATTGTTTACACCTGCAAAACATTGCGGTTGACGAACGGCAGGGTCGTCGAAAACGACCTTTCCGACCACTATATGCTGACGGCGTCTTTCGAGACGCTCGCCTGAACAACGGTAGGAATTTATGAGCAAATTTCAACGGGCGGTCTTCTCAAAGACGGGCGCGTCCGTCTTCGCCGTTTTTGCGGCGCTGGCGCCCCTGTTTTTCTATGCGTGCCGCGGCAACCAGCACGTCTTTTTGGACAACGCGCTTTTCCCCGGGTTTTCGCAAACGCTTTTTTGGCTGATCGCGGCGAA
Source organism: Candidatus Ornithoclostridium faecavium (assembly GCA_018714045.1). Classification (GTDB taxonomy): domain Bacteria; phylum Bacillota; class Clostridia; order Christensenellales; family UBA3700; genus Ornithoclostridium; species Ornithoclostridium faecavium. The sequence continues at coordinate 1,819 of DVNX01000103.1, read as the reverse complement.
CGCCGTCGGCTCGACGCAGGTGTACGAACCGTACGCCTACGGCAGCCGCAGCGGCAGGACGATCGTCTCGGCAGAGTATGCATTCACACCATGCGACGGCGAAACTCAAACCTGGCTGTGCGTGTCCGATTGGCACACGCGCAACGACTTGGCAAAACAGGCGATAAGTCATCTCGGCGGCTACGACGGGGTGATCCTGCTCGGCGACGCCTCTCCCGACAAGCACACGCCACGGTTGCAAATCGGTGTTCAGAGGTAGTTTATTGGAATGACTTTATCTGTTTCAGACAGAGATATCAGCTTATCGTAAAGACAAATAACGCCGCCTGTTCCGCGTTTCATGCCCGGAATATTGTCGAGCTTTTGGAAAGCCGAGATGTCCTTTTTGTGCGGATCAGCGTGCTTTTTGATTTCGACGGGATAAAGCGTTCCGCTGTCTTCTATCATTAGATCGATTTCGTTCATGTCCTTATCTCTGTAAAAGTAGAGCGGCGGTTCGGTTATTCCTTGATTATAGTAGCTCTTGATAATCTCTGAAAGCACAAAGTTTTCAAAGAATGCTCCCGACATTGCGCCGTTTTTCAACACTTCGGGAAAGGTCGATCTGTCTACGGGCGAGAGCGTGGCTTTATGCGAAGAAGAGGTCAGAGAAGCTTCTACTTTCGTAGGGGATAGCATTTCATTTATCGAGGGTTACGAGTTCGTCAGAAAAGCGTCGTAAAATAAATCTGATCATAGCGATTAAAAAAAGAACGGGAGACCGTTCTTTGTTATGTTTTGTTTTACCGTTTCAGATATTACGTCCGATAACTTTTTGACCGGAAAGTATTTGGATGGTTGTTTTTATTTGCCATTATAAAGCGAGCCCGCGTTTGCGAATACTGCCGCAACTTTGTTTCTGACGGTGAGGGGAAGCAGTACTTCAGCGTCTGCTCCGAATCCGACAAGTTTTCTGAGAGTTGCTTCGTTGTCGTAGACCTCGCCTTGCGCGATATAGTATGTGCCGTCCTGAGAACGGTTGACGTTTTCTATCCCCAGCCATTCTTCGACGTCGTATCTTGCCGCTTCCGTGACTTTCAGGGTTATCCTTACTTTTTCCTTTTGCGTCGGGTCGTACAGATTCCATTCCTTTTCGTATGCGGGTATCTGGTATTTCGTGTCCAGAAGGATTATGTGGGTTATGCGAGATATTTTGAAAAGTCTGAGCGCGCTGTCTTTTAAACAGTATGCGTATACGTACCAGTTGTTGTTGGACAGAACGAAAGCGTAAGGCTGAACGTCTCTTTCGCTTATTTCGCCTATGCGGTTGTGATAACAGATGCGTACCGTGCGCCTTTCCTTTTTAGCGGCGGCTAAAGCGTCGAATTTTGCGGCAAGCTTCGGGTTGGAGAGCAGAGTATTCGCGTTGTCGACGACAAAATCTTCGTTGACGAAACCGCCTTGATGGGCGCTTCTGACGTTTTTTATCGCGGAAAGCTTTTTGATCACGGCGTTTACCTTGTCGCTTCTGGGTTGTATCGCGTCGAGAGCCGCTAATATGAGTTGCAATTCGTCTTTAGAGAAATAGTTCGCGCTCAGTTTGAAATCGTCGCCTATCATTATGCCTCCGCCGCGCCCTTTCTGACAGTATACGGGGATATGCGCGCCGCTCAGCGCGTCTACGTAGCGGTAGACCGTGCGCGGACTTATTTCAAGCTTTGCCGCCAGCTCTTCGGCAGTCAGCACGTCGTTGTTGAGAAGTTCTATAAGCATCGTAAACAGATTTTCTACCATATTATGCGCTCCTTATGAATATTTTACAATTTTTATGCAAAAGTGT
>DVNX01000102.1 GCA_018714045.1 Candidatus Ornithoclostridium faecavium | reverse complement strand
ACAAGGCAAATGCCGCAGGTAATATTAAACATATTATCAAGGCATTTAACGCAGTAGCTACGTAAATTTGCCGCTTTAAACCTTGTTCGTATTATTCTGGTCTGGTATACTGAGCGTAAACGGAACGTCGTCAACAGGCGCTTTGAAAAAGCCGCTGTATGAACGGAAGAGAGATTACTTTTTCATTGCATATAATATATGATATATTATCCTGTGTGATACATAGTCCCGACTGATTGCGCACGGGATGAGCCGATACGTTTTATAATTTTCAACGGCAGAGAAGAAGAGCAAGAGCATTCTTGCGTCTGCCGTGCAACCGGAACTTTACTCATTGCTCTGATTTTGCAACAGAGATATTAAGTGAAAATCGCGTTTTTAATACCCAAACGGGTATTTATTTATGTACAATTCGGCACAAATGTAAAATATCGAGGGCTACTTAGTACATATCGCTTGCCATTTTTTTTATTTATGCTATACTGTAGATGGTAGAGTTGTCTTAAGACGGCTGCGCGTAGCATTGTCTTTTGAGGGCTCTCGTATATAAGAGTAAAAGGTCGGGAAACCGACAAACGCATCGATATCTTTAAGGAGGATATTATGAAAAAGGTTTTATTGGCAATTTTGGTTGTGGCCATCATCGGAGCTATGTGCTTTACCGCTATTGCGTGTAATGACGAAGAGACGGTAGTCGAGAGTAAAGAGCTTACGATGTTGATGGAAAACAACTATTATGTAGGCACGGAAGGTACGGTCGATCTTTCGACGGCGCTTCCCGGAAGCGATTATTCCGTTACGGGTAGCAACGCAACTCTGAGCGGCAGCACGCTCACCGTCAACGCGACCGGCGATTTTACTCTTAAATACAATCCCACGGACAAAGAAGCTGAAGGTATTGCGGCCGACGGTTCTGTAACTCTGGCTATGCACGCTGTCGAAGGCGTCAACGTCAGCGACTGGGCAGGACTTGTCGCGGCTGTCAACGCTTCCAAGAACGTCGTTGTTCAGAACGATATCGCTTCTGAAGGCAAAACTACTGTCGAAGTCATCGATTCCACTATATACGGCAACGCGAAAGAACTCAACGTCAACTCGATAATCAGCGGTACCGTTAAGAAACGCGGCGGTAACGGCTTCAACGTAAGCGACGGAAATAAGGCAGTCTTCCAGGATATCCATTTCACCGGTTATAAATATGCTGAAGGTCAGGCGGTAGTTCTCGAAACCTGCGAAGGTTACGGACAGATCATCAACGCCCTCGGTACAAACAACTCTAAGCGCACTCAGGTAACCATTAAGCACTGCATCCTTGAAAATTCTCAGAAGATGGTATATCTCAAAGGCGCTGTCGACTGCACGGTCGAAGGTACAGTTATGAGAAACGGTGCAGACGCGCTTCTCGCGGCTGAGACCTGCAACTATGACGGTGTAGACCTTACTGTTAAGAACTCCGTATTTGCGAACTCCGTCGTTTGCGGTATCATTCTGTGCGGCTGGACGGAAGTTGCGAACGAAAACGGTTACTGCAATCTCACACTTGAAGGTTTCGTAGATATCTACAACTGGAAGAGCAGAGACACCGCTAAACTCATGCCCGCTACCGAAGGTTTTTACGTTCCTCTCGTCAACGGCCTTGTTCAGAGCCAGCTGGGTAAGAAAGAATACAACAGCTATTTCTGCCAGGGCAGCGACGGTATGGATTACGTTCACTTCGGAATAGTCATTCTGGCTACCGGTAACCTTTCCGAAAACAAATCTACCGTAAACGGTGCTGCAGGAGTCGGACTCGTTCAGAAGACTTTCCCGCTGCCTTCTGCAGCGAGCAGTATAGCTCACACCTGCCTGCTTTACGGTATCGATAATAAAAATATCACGATAGAGCCGACCGCAACGATCGAGAGCAACCCCAATCTTGCGTACGAGCTGATCCACGGCAGAAAGTGATTGCTTTAAAGCAAAATAACAAGACGACCTTTCGGGGTCGTCTTTTTTTTACGCTTAGTTTTTTTCGCTTTGATTTTAAATGCCGAAATTGAGCGACTGTAAAAGGATGCGGTATTTTAAGACGAGATATATATGCGTTGATCGGAAAGCGCGAGTTATTTCAGATTCAGCATATAATAAGGCGCGCGCTATTGTGCAGACTTTTAGTTTAGAGCAACGGACTGAAAAACATATTGCCGGTACAAAATAAATTCCTTTGGATTGACTTGCCGCGGCGAGCAGAAGACAATCTGAGCTGAGCAGCCTGCCGCATATTGCCTCATAACTCAATACGTTTCTGTCGCTTAAAATAAATTACGTATCGGATATAAAAATTTTTTTAAATCGCGTAGCGGCGGTTTTTATAAAAACTTGCCCTTTTCGCGTTCAAAAGATCGCATGATAGCGTTGCAAGACTGTCAAATACGGACATAATGCGCGCGCGCAAAATAAATACGCGGTTGTCAATGCGTAAAATATTTGTTATAATGTATCTGTTGGGTTTTGTGACGGGGTTTGAAGAGGACGGTTGTCCTTGTTTTATTCGCAGGGCGGGAGCGCCCGAATCGTATCAAGGAGTTATTATATGGAGCAGGAAAATCAGGTAACGGAAACTGTGGCGGCAGAGCGCAAAGACGTTGAGATATCGCTTGAGTGCAGCGGCTCTGTCAGTTATTATCAGATCATCAGCGATACGAGTCCTATCAAAAGACTGTACGTCAAGAATACGAGCGGCGCGGATATCGAAAACCTAAGGGTGAGGATATCCTCTCAGCCCGATTTTTTGTTGCCTTGCGCTATCGAACAGAGCGTTCTGCCAAGGCGTACCACCGCTAAATTCGAAACGACGGCAAAACTGTCGCCGCTTTATATGGTTGCCGTAGACAGCGACGTAGAGGGAGAGATCACGGTCGAAGCGCTTGTCGGAGACGAAGTCGCAGATAAGGCTGTCGCAAAAGTCACGGTGACCGCGTTTGACAAATGTGATTTCGGCGCTAACCCCGAAGTACTCGCCACGTTCGTAAGACGTACCGCGCAGATAAACACCCTTATCACGCAGGTAAACAATAAATTAAAGGACTGGAAACTCGCGCACTGCGTCGGTTACAACGGCAACCGCAACGGGGTAAGGAACTATTTCGCCGCTTGTTACAGCGCTATCGGGGACGAACATTTCGACAACGTAGAGCCTAAGGACGAAAACTGCGAGGTCGTTCAGTCGCACAAAGACCTTTTCGCTTCAAAACTGGCGACTCCTCTCGAAATGACGCTGGTATACGCATCTCTTATAGAGGCGAACGGGCAGAACGCCGTAATTGGCAGAGCGGGAGGCAAATGGTACGTCGGCGTTTTCTTAAGCAACGAATGTTCTCAGGACGCCGTATTCGACGACGTCGACACGCTGGTAAAGAAATCCGAAAAGGGCGTCAACGAGTTTACGATGATATGTATAAGCGACCTGTTCGACGGCGTCGCTTTCGAAAGGGCGGAAAAGAACGCTATAACGGCGCTCAGGCGCGCATACAGCGCGGATTTTGCGGTGGATATCAAACGCGCCCGCATAATGCACGTTTTCCCGCTTCCCGAAAGAGTGTACGGACCCAAGGGATACGACCTCGTTCAGAGTTCTGATTTTACTACGGGAGCGGCTCCCAAACAGTTCAAGGAATACAAGGGCGAGATAGGCGGTCAGAAAGAGATCAACCGCGTCACGCAGTGGGAACGCAGACTTCTCGATATGGATATGAGGAACGCGCTCCTCAATTTCAAGGTGTCGCGTACCGCGGTAAAATTGCTGGTGCCCTCTCTCGAAGATTTCGTCGGCGCGCTTACAGAGGTAAAATCCTTTACCGTAGACAGTCGCCCGACCGAAGGAGTGCAGAATATCGACAAACTGGGCGAAGGCTTTGAAAGGAATTCTTATCTCAAACCCTTTGTCGATTACGTCGCTTACGAGTATAAGAACAAGCGTTTCCTTACAGTATACGACCGGAAAAATCACGACGCTACTATACAGAGACTTATCAAGAAGGAGACCTCTATCCAGGAGGAAACGGGTACTACCACGCTGTATATCGCGGCGGGATTTCTTAAATGGAGAGAAAGCGAGCAAGGCGAGGACAAGTTCGCGCCCCTTCTGCTTTATCCGGTAACGCTGAGCAAAAAAGGCGTGGCGGCTCCCGTCTATACCGTGGACGTAAACACGGACGACGTAAGGCTGAACAGCACCCTTCTCGAATTTTTATACCAGGAATTCAATCAGGATATAAGGGGACTCAGCGAAGTTCCTCTCGACAGTCAGCAGAATATACTTTCCGTAGTCGCGCGCCTGAAAAAAGAGGTCGTCGGCAGAAAGGGCTGGGAGATATATTCCAACGTGTTCATTGCCAGCCTTTCGTTCGCGAACTACCAGCTGTGGTACGACGTCAAGTATAAGTCAGACCGTTTCAGAGAGCACCCGATCATAAGTTCTCTTATTAACAATAAGCTGGAACTTCCCGAAGGCGCTTTCGACCTTTCGTCGAGAAGCAGCGACGAAGCGTATACCGCCGAAGAGAGAATGTATCTGCCGATATCTGCGGACTCTTCGCAGTACAGCGCTATATACGACAGTTTGTCAAAGAGCTTCGTCCTGCACGGACCGCCGGGAACAGGTAAGTCGCAGACGATAACCAATATCATCGCGAACAATATCGTACGCGGTCGCCGCGTCCTGTTCGTCGCCGAAAAGATGGCGGCGCTGTCTGTCGTTCACAACAGACTGCAACAGATAGGCCTCGGCGATTTCTGCCTTGAGCTGCACAGCAACAAGACGAACAAAAACGCCGTTCTTTCTCAGATAGTAAAGACAATGTCGCTTACCGAACAGAAAGAAACGGGCGATATGGACGAAAAGCTGTCTGAGATCAATTCGTGCGTGGACAAGCTTCAGAAAGAGCTTGACGCGATGCACCGCAAGAGATATCTGGGCGTATCGCTTTACCAGGCGATAATGGGTTATTTCGAGAACAAGGATTCGAGGGACTGTCTGCATATCGACAGCATGTTCTACGAAAAACTTGTAGAATCCACCTTCCAGAAATATATCGAGATCCTGACTGAGCTCGCTTTGAGAGCGAAAGAATGCGGCGATATAGAAAAGTCTCCGTTTAGGCATATCGGCAGCTTTACTTTCGACGAAAAGTGGAACGAAGAAGGCTCTGCGATACTCGAAGTCTTCGAACAGGAACTCAGGCATTTAAGACAGTACGCGCGTATGCTGACTCCGCTGTTCAATATGCGTACCGTAGCGCTTACGACGCCCAAGCTGAAGGCTCTGTACAGAATATGCAAGTCGTTCGACAACGAGACGGTGAGAAAGTATTTCGCGGCGGCGGCAAAGGGCAAGAAGCCGCACGGTATAGTCGATTCTTATATAGAAGCGCGCTCCAAGACGGACAATATGATAGCGGAATACACTTCGCGTTACGGAACTTATCCGTCCGGTCTCGATATGGGAGAGATCGCCGACGCGGCAAAGACGGGCGTGTTCTCGCGTTCCGTCAAAAAGGTCACGCCTGCCGAACTCGACAAGAAAGACAGGACGGCTTTTGCGGAATATCTGCTCAAATGCGAACAGACCCGCGACGTGTTCGAACGCCGCGCAGAAGAGCTTTCGGAAATATTCGGCATAAAGAGCGGCGACAGAGTAGCTCTCGATAACTGTGCCGACACTATATCCGCGCTTTACGAAAACGGTAAACAGCTGTACGCGGAATTCAACGACGACGTGTTTGACGACAGTTGCGCGTCGCTTACCAAGTACGGCAACAACAGCTATACCAGATTCTATATGTATGCGTACGAGAGTTGTGCGCGCGCCGAAGCGGCTTTCTGCCGCGTGTTCAACACGGGCGGTTACAGCGGCGGCAACGACCTTAACTCAAAGGTCGAATACGTGGGCAGCCTGCAGAAAAACTTCGGCTTCATCCCCAACTGGTGCAAATACCAGGAGATGGTCGAAAAGTGCAGGAAGAGCGGTCTCGACTTTGTTCTCGAACCGCTTGCGGACGGCGAGATATCCGCAATGGAAGTGCTCAGCTGCTTCAAGAAGTGCGTATATTACAACTTTATCAGAAGCGAGCTTCTTCTCGACGACGTGCTGTGTCAGTTCTCGGGACTCAACCTCGAAGAGGTCGCGGCAAGGTTCAAGGAGCTCAGCGAAGAGTATGAACGCCAGACCAGAAAACTGCTTTACGAAAAGCTGGTCGCGAACGTGCCCAAGCCCGATACAGAGGGCGAGCACAACCTGGAAAGAGTTATACTGCTTAGAGCGGAAAAGTCCAATATGAAGGGCACCACGCTCCGCGGACTGTTCTCCAAGATACCTCATATCCTTGCGTCGTGCTGTCCGTGTATGCTGATGAGCCCGACTTCGGTAACTCAGTTCCTCGATATAGATATGGACAAGTTCGACCTCGTCATATTCGACGAAGCGTCTCAGCTGCCTACGTGTAAGGCGGTCGGCTGTATCGCGCGCGGTAAGAACGTTATAGTCGTCGGCGACCCCAAACAGTTGCCGCCTACGACTTTCTTCAACGTGGATTACAAGGACGACGAGCATTACGAGGTGGAAGACCTCGACAGTATACTCGACGACTGTCTCGCTCTGGGAATGCCTGAAAATCACCTGCTGTGGCACTACCGTTCGTTGCACGAAAGCCTTATCGCGTTCTCCAACGCAATGTACTACGGCAACACACTTCTCACGTTCCCGTCGCCCAACGAGCTCAACAGTAAAGTTTCGTTCCGCTACGTGGACGGTATCTACGAGAGAGGCGGGCTGAAATGCAATAAGAAAGAGGGCGACGAACTGGTCGCCGAGGTCATAAGAAGACTTAAAGACCCCAATGAACGCAAGTACAGCATAGGTATAGTCACTTTCAATATAGCGCAACAGAACTATATCGAAAACGAGCTTACGAAGAAGATACACGAAAACGGTCTCGACGCGGCGGCGTACGACAGGGAAGAACCCGTATTCGTCAAGAACCTGGAAAACGTACAGGGCGACGAAAGAGACCTTATACTGTTTAGCGTGGGTTACGCGCCCGATAAGAACGGCAAGCTGTCGCTCAACTTCGGTCCTATCAACCAGAGCGGCGGTTACAAACGACTCAACGTCGCGGTCACCAGAGCGAGAAACGAAATGGTCGTGTTCAGCGGCATTTCAGGACATATGATAGACCTGTCGCGCACTAACAGCAAGGGCGTGGAAGGACTCAAGGCATTCCTCGAATACGCTGAAAGAGGCAGAGAAATGCTGGCGATCAACTCAAAGGATATTGCGGAAAGAGGCTGCGGCATAGGCGAAATGCTCGCAAAGGAACTCAAGGACAGGGGCATCGTATGCGATTACAACCTCGGCGTTTCAGACTTCAAGATAGACGTCGCGGTAGTTGATCCGAAGAATAAGAACAGATACGTGCTGGCGATCCTCGCGGACAGCGAAAACAGCTGTAAGCTGCGCGGCGTAAAGGACAGAGTCACCATGCAGACGAAGATCCTGAGAAAGCTGGGCT
>DVNX01000101.1 GCA_018714045.1 Candidatus Ornithoclostridium faecavium | reverse complement strand
AGTGCGGAAAAGGAGGTAACATGAAAAAATTTTTAACCGTTTTACTGGCAATTGCCCTTTCCGTTTGTATCGCCGCGGGATTTGCAGCATGCGACGACAAGGCTCAGCAGATCAGATATCTGACGGCGCTCGACGGCAAAGGCTCAGCTTTCGACAATCTATATCTCGGAGATTTCACTTATAAGTCTTCGCCCGAACAAAGCGGCGATTATCCCGACGTAAACTCTGTGGGATTTCAGGTCACCTATGAGGACGGATCGTCTTCTGCGGTATCTGCAAACGACGCCGCATTGAAAATAAAAGAGATCAGACACGACGGACAGACGGTGGAAACGGAACCCGACCTGTACGACGTGGGCTTATGGGAATACGTATTCGACTACAAAGGCTTCAACGCCACCGTAAGTTTTAATATACTGCCGTCAACTCAGGCGGGCTACGTCTTATCGGGCATACCGGAATCCTGGCAATACAGCGCAATGCCCGATCTTACCGAAACCGCAACCGTCTCAGGATACGGAGATCCTCTTGTTTTTACGGGCGAAAACGCAAACATAAAATTGTATTATATAGATGCGGACAGATATTCAGAGATAACAGGATCGGGCACGCTAAATATCGATATTTTAAACGACTATATCAACGAGTTCAGCCAGTTCGATCAGGATTATTACATCCCTGCGGGAGATTACCGTTTCTTCGCGGAAATGTCTCTTTCAGGCAATTATGCCGATCAGCTCACGAACGCCGTTTCGGTAACCGTTGAAAAAGAGCGTCTGACCTTTACCCCTCCCGCGGATATGACCGCGTCTTATTACTTCACCAACAGCAATAAGCCGGGAAACGTCAAGATATCAAAAGTCGACGTGCCTGCTCAAAGCGCGACGACTACCAATCTTGCAGGTGAGCAGATAGTTCTGCAATCCCTTTACAGATCGTGGCTTGACCCGGACGAAGAAGTGAGCGCGGCTACTCCCGAAAAAACGTATAAGTTCCTTTTCGAGCCCATCTACGTTGACGCTTCCAACTACGACGTCAGCGCCCTCGTCGGCGAATGCACGGTCATCGTGTATCGCGGCTACTTTGGCGGCGATAACGACGAATTCTCTTTCGGAGACGATCTTCCCCTCGTAATAGACAGAACCGTTGAAATAAACGATTACAACGAAAACGGCGGATTGAGCTTCTTCAACACCATGACCGTAACAAACGATATGTACAAAATCGACGGATTCTTCTCAATGGTAGACGTCAGGGATTCAAACGGTAAAAAACTGCCCGTTTATTCGTACGAGACCGCTCCAGAACCCGCGATCGCAGGCGACGAAGGCGCGTCCGCGAAAGTTGTCAGAACCTACTACAACGAAGGAGTGTACGATTATTTTATAATGCTGAACGACGATGCAGAATTCAAGGATTACTCTTTCACCGTATCTCTTATCGACGACGTCAACTTCCGTTGGGGCGATTACAGCCGCGATTACGGTTCGGACCCGATAACGCTCAACTATACGGTCGAAAGAAACGATAACGGTCAGCACTTCCAGTACGGATCCTCTACTCTTACGGACGGCAAGTTCACGTTCGACTTATACCTCAACTACGCCGCATACGACGCTACTCTCCTCGACACGCTCAGCATAACGATGACAGACAGCTATACCGACGAATACGGTTATACGACGACTACGACCGAAGGCGTCACGATGGACTGCGACGCGATCGAAACGACCGTGCACGATTCAAATCCCGACATGTTCAAAATATCCGTCAGCGTTCCCGTAACTCTGCCCGCAAACGGTTTCAGCTACTATTTCGTATGTATGGAGATAAAAATGCAGACCGCTGAAAATTATAAGGACGTAGAGCTTTCGACTTTCGCGGCTCTTCAAAAAATCTGACGTTGCATAACGTCGATAACGATAAAGACGGAGAAATCATCTCCGTCTTTTTGCATGTTTCCGCTGCCTTTCGTCAAAACATGCGTCTCTTTAAAACAAAATAATTTTAAATTTCTCTCTGGGCGATACCCTTCTCGGAGAAAAAATGAGCAACACCTCTTTCAGCAACCTGGGACTTGTAAAAAACAATCTTACGAAAAACGGAGTGCTGACTTACGAAGTTATAGGCGGCAACCCGATGTACGCCCCCTTCTACGTCACGACGATCAGCTACAACGGCGTATGCAATGTCACTTTTTCAAGGCATATCGAATCCGATATTTTCGAAAGATACTTCCTTGAAGAGCTTGCGAAAGATGGCGCAACGACGACAAAAACGGTAATAAGAAAATAACGGATCTGCTTCGGGCAATAAACCACTATCCACTGAAACGTCAACAGCAAAGTCGCAGGCTTATAATGCTTGCGACTTTTCAGTTTTCTCTGAACACAATGAGATCTTCCGTAAGCTTTCTTACGAACATAACGCAAAGACCCGATTCGGGAAAGGTCTGTGAGCCATAAAAACGGAGCCTGACGGCTCCGCATATTTCAATCTATCTTTACGTACTCGTGCGACACCGTACGATGCTCTCCTATCGTAAACACCGTACCGCCGTTCACGTCGTCGTCGGCATAACACCTGTCGCCCGTCTTGAGCGCATAAGTAAGTCTCACACCCTTGTAAATCAAAGAATAATCGTTGACGTGATCGTGTCCCACGAACACGTATTTGGTTCCGCCCTCTTCGAGTATCGCGTCAAACATTCCGCTGTTCTTCTTACTGCAACACACGTCCTCTCTCATCGCACCGAAAAATCCGTATTCTTCACTCTTTCCCGATTCGAGATATTCGCAATATGCGATATAATATTCCGGGAGTGCTATATGTATAAACAGCGCGGATTCGGGAGCGGACGCACCCTTGCTCTCGTTGTATGCCGCCGCACCGCGTACGCACCAACGGTACCACTCGACCTGCGCAGGCCGGATATATGCGTAATCGTGACCTATCTGTCTCATCACAAGGTCGCCGTTCTCATCGCGTTTAAGTTCGAAATTTTCGTCAAGCTCGGGATAATACATCTTTTCGGACTCCGCTAAGTCGTCGAAATCCGCGCCCGACCCTGAATCCATCATTATGAGCGACTCTACGATAACGTCGCCTTCCATGATATTTATGACGTAATTACCTACGCCGCCTATATTGCCGGGACCCTTTCTGAACACGCAGTATTCCGACTCTTCGTACTTCTCCGCGCTTGCGTTCAGATCAACGTTTCCTTCGCCGTCGTGATTGCCGTTTACAGGCGCCCACGGGATCTTGAAGCTGTCCATGAATTCTATAAGATCTTCGATAGAATATTTTACGAACGGACCCCATATCTGATCGCCCGTCATAGTGATGAGATCGGGTTTAACGCGGGATATAAGCTCTCTTATCGTCTCTTCGGTATATTTTCTCTGCCCTATATCGAGAAAATCGTTATACTGTATATCGGTCAGATTGAGTATCACGAAATCCTCTCCCGGCGTTTTCTGCAAAGTTACCGTGTCTTTTATATCGTATTCCATATTCTCCTCCCAGACTTCGGTGCTCGGCGTGCCCTTTACCGAACTCAGCGCAAACGCCGCCGCAAACGAACCGACCGCAACTATTATGACCGCAAGCACGGATATCAATATTATTAGCCCCTTATTCTTCTTTTTCATATCCCGTATCTCCCTCTGTATCTTACTAAAAACCGACCTTAAGACGTTCTCGTCTTAATTTCATTTCGGATCCGTACAGCCGTTTATTATATTTTACTCTTTTTCCGTAGGTTTTTCAAGTGCCGCTTTTCATTGTAGCGGCACAAAGCTCCTTTCTTTTTTACAGTCTGTCCTTCATAAGTTCCCACTCGTAATTGACGTTTTTATACCATAAAGCCCATTTCAGTCCGTCAGTAAACGCATACCAGGGTCTTACCTTTCCCGTATAGAGATATTTCGGACATATCGGACAGTTAAGAGAAGCAAAGTACTCTCTCGAATTTTCAAGCCTCTTTTCAAATTCTCCGTAATCCTTGTTTGCCCTGTCGCTCCAGCACACTTCGGAAAACGTTATAAGCCTGGGGACCGTAAGCATATCCAGCTTTTTTTCGCAGCGGATGTATTCCGTCCATTGAGGTATCTCCATGCCCAACACGCCTTTTTCGAAGTCTGCGCCCAAAAGTTCCGTATCCGTAGCATAAGTCTTTTTAAGAGGTCTGAGATGATACGGGTGATCCATATAAACATAGCTGACGGGCGACATTATTATCTTTCCGCCTCTTTTTATCCATTTCTTTTCCTGTGCGTTGCCTGCGCTGTGATTGACCCACCACTGCGCAACTATCTCTGTATCCATGATATCCTGAGCGTCCAGTATTTCGTTCCAGCCCGACATTCTTTTGCCCTTACTCTTCAGATAGTTCGCGATCTCGCTGTTAAAATAACCTTGCAGCGCGTTTTCGTCCTTAAGTCCTTCTTTCTTTATCTTCTCCTGGCAATTCGGACAGGTCTTCCATCTCTTTTTGGGAACCTCGTCTCCTCCTATATGGAAAAATCTTCCGGGGAATATTTCGCACAGTTCGTCTATAACGTCTTTTGCAAATCTGTAAACGTCTTCCTTCCCGCAACAACATATATTGTCCATTACGCCCCATCTTGTAGACACTTCGGCAGGCTCGCCCGTACACGAAAGCTCAGGATAACACGCGATCGCAGCGACCATGTGTCCGGGCATATCTATCTCAGGTATCACCTCAATATGACGCTCAGCTGCATAGGCGACTATATCCTTCAACTGCTCCTGAGTATAAAAGCAACCCCTGCCGTATTCGACGTCATCGTGCGCTTCTTTCCCTGAATTGTAGCCGTAAAGAGAAAGCTGCGTATTTTTTCTTATGCTTCCTTTTTCCGTCAGTAGCGGATATTTCTTTATTTCTACCCTCCAGCCCTGATCGTCCGTCAGATGGAAATGGAATTCGTTCATTTTGAGACGCGCCATAAGATCTATGTATCTTTTTACCGTATCTATGCTCCAGAAATGCCTCGCGCTGTCCAGCATAAAGCCTCTGTATGCAAAACGCGGCTTGTCCCCGATCTCGCAACAGGGCACCCTGCCCGCGTTGCCTGCCAATTGCAGCAAGGTCATGAGCGCATAAAACGCGCCTTTCTCCGAAGAAGCCTTGACCTTTATCGTCTTTTCTTCGACTTTGAGAAAATATCCTTCTTCCGTCGCATCGGTATTTTTCTCGAAAACAAGTTCGCATCCCTCTCCGCCTTTTGCGTTTATTAAAATCTTCTCTGCAAATTTAACGGTATCGGAAAATTCTCCGTATATCTTGAGTTTACCGCCAAACGGTGCGAACCCCTCTTTTTCTTCAGCCTTGAGCGGCACGGGTATAATATTAAGCATAAATCCTCCTTATATTGCGTTTTATCAACACGGGTGCATTATTTCGAGCAGTATTTTTTGTTTTCCTTTTCTATAAAAAGTTTATATGATTTCTCGTGTATAAACTGCCTTAATCTGAAAAATCTCGGCTTTTTTATCACTACGCCGTTGTCCTCGTAAACGCCTATAAATTCGATATACGGTTTTCTCCTGCATTCGTCTATCGATATTATCAGTCTGTCGGTTACCGCGGGTTTGTCGAATACGCAGATGCGATTGTACCCCACCGTGTTTCCGTCGTAGCGTTTTCTGAATTTTCCGTCTGTTTCCGCATAAACGGTAAATTTCTCTATCCTCTGCGAAAATGCGGTGTTTTCTATTATCCTGACTCTGTTTATCTTTGCCTTTCTTTCAAGCCTGATCTCTATGCGGTAACCGTCGCTTTCTTTTTCGGGCGTATAATAGGAAACAGGGTTTCCCGTTTCACGATCGTAGGCACAGTCCGTAACGCATAAGGCGTCGTGTCCCTTCTCTCCTTCAGGAGCATTGATTTGCGCGATCTTAACCGCCTGTCTTTCGCTTTCTCTCAACCGTGCTCCCAGCGCCTTTGCGAGAGCAACGTCGTTTTCATGTATCAATCCTCTTCTGTCGGGAGGAAAATTCAGTAGCAACAAAGAGTTCCCGCCGACCGAAGTATAATATATCCTTTCTACCGTTTGCAGGCTTTTTACCAGTCCGTCCTGCGATTTATTATAGAACCATCCCGGGCGCACTGACACGTCCACCTCGGCGGGATACCATATGAAGTCGTTGTATTTTGACAAAAACTTTCTGCTTCCGAGATCTGAAAACACTACGTCAGCCCCTTTCTTTGCGAATTTCCCGTCGTCTTCCTTTTGCGAATTCTCCTCGATAGTCTGAATATCGTATGAAAATTTCGGAACTACGTTCCATTCGCTTTCCCTGGCAAAACCGCCCTCGTTTCCGACCCATCTCACGTCAGGTCCGCAGTTACTTATGCACGCGTCGGGCGCCAGCTTTCTTATCAAAGCGAAAAATCTTTCCCAATCGTATTCCTGCTTTTCTTTGCCGTCCATGTATGCGCCGCACGCTCCGTCCAGCCACACGCAGAAAACCTTTCCGTAATTCTGCAACAACTCGGTAAGCTGAGCGCAGTATACGTCGTTATATGCGGGCGTAGAATACGCGGGATGATTTCTGTCCCAAGGCGAAAGGTATACTCCGAACTTCATGCCGTATTTTTTACAGCTTTCGCTGACCTCGCGTACGACGTCGCCCTTTCCGTCCTTATACGGCGTTGCGGATATGTTGTAGTCCGTCGTAGCCGTCGGCCACAGGCAAAAACCGTCGTGATGCTTACAAGTCAGTATAACTCCGTAAGCTCCCGCTTCTTTCACCGTCCTTACCCACTGATCCGTATCTTGTTTTTCAGGATCGAAGACTTTCGGATCGACTTTGCCGTCGCCCCACTCTTTTCCGGTAAAAGTATTAAGTCCGTAATGGAAAAATACGTTGAAATTTTCTCTTTGCAATATCTTCTGCCTTACGTCAGGCGTAACGGCAAGATATCTGTCTACCTCGTTAAACATTTTCCTCCTCAAATTCAGCCGTAGCGCTATAAAGCGCACACTATTCCTTATATCAGCTTAACATATCGGATAATTATTTTCAACACCGCTTACCCATAGTGTAGAATAAATGTACATTTGAGATTAATATGCACACGTAAATTTAACTTAATCTTAAATACATAACGTAGCAATCGCGGCAGTCCGACTTTTTTTATCCGTATTGAAATAAAACAGTAAAATTCTCTTGCCAATTGCGCAATCAATGTGTTATAATCGCATTACTCGCGTGGAGGCATAGCCCAGTTGGTTAGAGCGCATGCTTGACATGCATGAGGTCACAGGTTCAAGTCCTGTTGTCTCCACCATACGCAAACAAAGTCGAACCTGACTTTGTTTGCTTTTTTCTTTTATCCCCTTTTCACAGGCATGAAAAAAGGCAACCGAAAATATCGAGTTGCCTTATTTCTTACTTTTTCTTCTTTCAAAAACACCTTTTATTCTTTGAGCAGAACTTTTCTTCTCCCCGCCTTTATCTGTAAACTTTCCGTCTTCGTCTCTAGGGTGTTCTTCTTCTCTCCAATCAGCCACTTGTATCTCCTTTCCCCGCAAAGAAAAACGCACGGGGATTTCTCCTCGCACGCTTTCTTAAGGGGGATTTATAATATACGAAAATTGTCTACCTGCTTTTCGACAATATCATAATATCACGGAAAACCACCCGAAAAGTGCTGCACTTTTAGAAAATAATTTTTCACGCCCTCGAAAGTATCTCGACAATACGCTTCGGACAGTTCTCTCGCGTGGTGAACTCGAATACCACTCCGTAGCGTTCGGTCATTGTCGCGCCCGCATTGGCGTAAGGCGTAACGGTGACCGGAACGCACACAGACGCCGCCTGATACCCTACGGTAGGGCAAGTCTGATTTTCAGTGATATAATCCATATCATCTCCTTTGTCGCAACCAGCGACGCTACATTATATAAAAACGCTTTGACTTTACGTGCAGACACCTGATTGCGCCTCACAGTTTTTCATCGCATATGCGTTTCTCCCCCCATACTTAAGGATAAAATTATGTAAAATGCTTTGACAACACCTAAAGTTTATGATAATATTATCGTTGCAATAAACGCTTAGAGAGCTTCGACCGATGGAGAAATACCCAAGAGGTCGAAGGGGCTCCCCTGCTAAGGGA